>JBATID010000335.1:0-18300 GCA_049667545.1 Woeseiaceae bacterium | reverse complement strand
GCAACGCTTCGTTAAAGCCCAGGGTGTCGCGATGCACTTCGCGTTGATTGATCAGGCATTTCTTGGATTCGTGTACAAATTCAATCGGATCTTCGATCGTCAGGATATGGTCTGGCTTATTGTCGTTGATGTAGTCGACCATCGCTGCCAGCGTCGTCGATTTACCGGACCCTGTCGGCCCGGTGACCAGTACGATACCGCGCGGGTGCATCGAGACGTCTTTGAAGATCGCCGGTGCCCCGAGGTCGTCCAGGGTCAGGATGTCCGAGGGAATCGTCCGAAAAACCGCGGCCGAGCCGCGGTTCTGGTTGAACGCGTTGACGCGAAACCGCGCCAGCTGGGGTATTTCGAACGAGAAGTCAGTTTCCAGAAACTCCTCATAATCCTTGCGCTGCTTGTCATTCATGATGTCGTACACCATGCTATTGACATCCTTGTGGGTAAGCGCAGGCATGTTGACTCGCTTGATATCTCCATCAACACGAATCATCGGCGGCACACCGCCCGACAGGTGCAGGTCTGACGCGTTGTTTTTCACCGCGAATGACAATAGTTGGGCAACGTCGACGGCCATGAATATCCCTCTTGGACAGCGCTCCGGATTTACCATAACCCGGAGCTGGTTGAGCCTAGTATAGCGAAGCACCCGGACTAAAACGTGATAAGAGTCACGGAAAACCTAGCGTTAATCCGCAATTTGCTGGCAATGGCAGCGACCGGGGCAGATCGTGACCCCGACAGCATCAGACTGCTCGCCGTCAGCAAAAAACAGCCCCTGGAGAAGATCGTCGAGGCCGCGGCTGCGGGGCAGCGGGATTTCGGCGAGAATTTCGTCCAGGAGGGCCTCGACAAGATACAGGCGGCGTCCAACGCGGACCTCGCCTGGCACCTGATCGGCCACCTGCAGAGCAATAAAACACGCGTGGTCGCCGAATACTTTGACTGGGTGCACACTATCGACAAGCTGAAGACGGCGACGCGCCTGAGCCAGCAGCGACCGGCGCACCTTAAGCCCCTCAATATCTGTCTGCAGGTGAACATTGACGACGAGCCCGGCAAGTCAGGCGTCCATGTCAATGATGTGCGCGCGCTGGCCGTGGCGTGCGCAGAGCTGCCCGGTATTCGCCTGCGTGGCCTGATGTGCCTGCCGGCGGTACGCGAGGGCTTCGCGGCACAGCGCGAGCCCTTTGCCAGGCTGCGACAAATCTTTGAAGATCTGCAGCCTGAGGGTCTGTCCCTCGATACACTGTCGATGGGGATGAGCGGCGATTTTCGTGCGGCCATCGTTGAGGGCGCCACCATCGTGCGCATCGGCACAGCCTTGTTTGGCGAGCGAACCTGAGGAACAAGAGAGCACCATGGACTACGGAAAAGTCGCCTTTGTCGGCGGCGGCAACATGGCACGAGCGCTGGCGGGAGGCATGTTGGCCGCCGGCTACGAACCCGGCCACATACTCATTTCGGAACCGGTCGCGAAAAATCGCATGCGCCTTGCAGAGGAACTGCACGGCGCTGTCATCAGCGCGGACAACGAACAGGTTGTCAGCGACGCGGCCTGCGTGCTGTTTGCCGTAAAACCGCAGATATTATCTGCCGTCTGCAAGCCACTTGCCCAGGTTATGCAGCGGACGCGGCCGTTGATCATTTCGATCGCCGCCGGCGTCCGCAGTAACGATATCGATAACTGGCTTGGTGGCGGTCTGGCCGTGGTGCGAGTCATGCCGAACCAACCGGCGCTGCTACGGCTCGGCGTCTCCGGGATGTACGCCAACCAGCGAACGACGGCCGCACAACTTGAAGCCGCCCGCAGCATTATCAAGACGACCGGACCCGTCATCGCGGTGCCGACGGAAGCTGACATCGATACGGTCACAGCTGTCTCTGGCACCGGACCTGCCTACTTTTACCTGCTCGTCGATATGCTGGTGAAAGTCGCCGAGCAGCTGGGGCTCGACCACGACGCTGCGCTCGCCCTGACTCTCGAAACCGCGCGCGGTGCCGGCGAAATGGCGGAGCAGTCCGGTGAAACAATGGACACACTGATCGCGCGCGTGCGCTCCCCGGGAGGTACGACGGCAGCGGCATTCGACTACCTTGATAGCACCAATTTTCGTGATATCTTCAGCGCTGCCGTCATCGCTGCGCGCGATCGTGCGGTAGAGCTCGCCGACCAGGCGCACGCTGAAAGTCAGGACTGACAATGCCATCAAACATCACCTCAGCCATTGTGTTCATCGTCAATGCCGTCACGAGCCTCTATCTGCTCGTACTACTGCTGCGCTTCTGGATGCCGTTACTGCAGGCCGACTTTCGTAATCCGCTGGCGCAGGGCATATTGCGCCTGACCTCGCCGCTCGTAGTGCCGGTGCGGCGTATCGTGCCGCCTCTTGGTCGCCTCGACACGGCGACAGTGCTGGTGGCATTTGTTATTCAATACGTGACGGTTTTTCTGCTGCTGATCATCGTCGGACAGACAGCCGGCTTCGTGCCAATCGCCGCTACGGCCGTCGTCAAGCTCGTTGTACTGTCGATCAACCTGTTTGTATATGCGATATTTATTCGCGTCATCCTGAGCTGGGTGGCACAAGGTGCTTACAACCCCGCAACTGCCATCATCGCCACGCTGACCGAACCGGTGCTACGACCGTTTCGTCGACTCTTGCCGCCAATGGGCGGTTTCGACCTGTCGCCGATTATCGCCATCATCCTGCTGCTGGCGGCAACCATTGTCGTCAATGGATTCGAACCGCTAGGCCTGTAGCCGAAACACCGGACGCATTCGCCGGCCGGCGCTGCGCTTTGAAATGTGCCCGATCCGGGACAACTGGTTTATAGTGGAAAAAACAAGGGGGCCGGATTCATGCTGATCATCAGGACACTGCTCTGCTTTTCACTACTCGCACTGGTCACGGCCTGCGGTGGACCCGGGCCTTCCGCCGACGTCCCGGCTGCACAACCCGCCGGGGCATCCAATGCTGATATCGGGTCCCACGTCGTCCACTTCAGCGCCCAGACAACGGACCAGTTGCCGCTCGAGATTGCACAGGCTTACGAGATTCAGCGCAGTCCGGAGCGCGCCATGGTCAACATCTCGGTGATCCGAAAATCGGACAATGCCGCAGTCAACGCCGCCATTACCGTCACGACTCGCAACCTGACCCAGCAGTTGAAGAACGTCAAATTACGACCGATAACGGAGCAGGATGCGATTTACTACATCGGCGAAACCAAGGTCGCAAACCGCGAAACATTGATATTTGAAATCAGCGTCCAGCCCGAAGGTGTCGATCGGCCGTCAGAGATTCGATTCCAAAGACAGTTCTACACCGATTGACCACACGCCAATCGACCACCAAACGGCCGCATTCGCGCCCGATTTTTCGTTTCGTCAATAATCTGGAAAAAAACCCGGTAAAAAGCGGTCTTTACAGGTTACGTCCCTTTAGAACATGTGCTATCGTCGCGCTGCATTTGACGCGGGTCCAGCCCGTTCCGCCGCGAGCATAGCTCGCTTTTCTTCTTTCAGGAGTTAGTTTTTCATGGCAACGAATACCAAAAAGCCACCTACCAAATCCGAAATTTATGCGAAGATCGCAGAAGATACCGGTCTTACGCGCAAAGATGTTGCAGCCGTTTTCGAATCGCTAAACGGTCAAATCAAAAAGAACCTCGGCGGTCGCAGTGCTTCCGGCATGTTCACCGTTCCCGGCCTCTTGAAATTGCGCGTCGTGAAAAAGCCAGCTCGTGCAGCTCGCAAGGGTGTCAACCCGTTCACAGGCGAAGAAATGATGTTCAAGGCCAAGCCTGCCAGCAAAGCTGTCAAGGTCACCGCTTTGAAAGCATTGAAAGACATGGTCTGACGGCACTTCTGCCAGATCTGAGAAAGCCGGGCTTGTCCCGGCTTTTTTTATGCCTGCTCTGACGCCTCTTCTGCGCCGCCAACAAACGCAGTGACGGCGTCGCGAAGCTCGCCGAGGCGCCCGTGAAAAAAGTGCTCGGCGCCCGCGAATACCTGCAGCGAGGGACCGGGCTGTAGCGTATTCAGCCAGTCGATGGTTTCCTCTACAGTCACGAGTTCATCTTCGTCGCCCTGCACGATCAGCCATCGACAATCCGGTTGGCCATCAAGACCAGAGGCAAACCTCGAGACCGCGGGTGCCACGCTTACCAGACCGCTAACGGCGCCAACCATGGATGCCCGTACGGCGATCGCCGCGCCAAAGGAAAAACCCGCCAGCCAGAACGGCTGTTCGGCATAGCGCACACGCATCCAGGCGATCGCCGCAAGAGCGTCATCCACCTCGCCGATGCCTTCATCGAAATGCCCCTCACTTTGTTCAGTGCCCCGAAAATTGAAACGCAGTGCCGCAAATCCCAGCCGCAAGAAACTGCGGGCGAGCGTATGGGTGACCTTGTTGTGCATCGTGCCGCCGTGTTGCGGATGGGGATGACAGATGACGACCGCACCTCTCGGTGCGTCGTTCGCCGGCAGCTCGAGCAGCGCCTCCAGTCGTCCGGCCGGACCGGCGATGAAGAAGCGCTCGGACTTGGCTTTATTCCCCATGGATCTCTCTTGAGCCGGCTCGAGACGAGTGGCTTCGTTAACGGTTATTGCTGTAAAATTATGACCTTATGGTATCTTGGCCGCTACCGAAAGGGCCCGCAAGACACATGTGGTGACGTCATGAGTTCGAGTATGGACCTCGAGGCGCAGTATTGCGCTCACAACTATCATCCATTGCCCGTCGTTTTGGAGCGCGGCGAAGGTGTTTATGTTTTTGACGAGGACGGCAAGAAGTATCTCGACATGATGAGCGCCTACTCGGCAGTCAGTCACGGCCATGCCAACCCGCGCCTTGTCCGGGTCGTGCAGGAACAGGTCGCACGACTCAATATCGTGTCGCGCGCCTTTTATTCGAACACTCTGGGACCGTTCCTGGCACGTGCCTGCGAACTGACCGGGCAGGACATGGCGCTGCCGATGAATACCGGCGCCGAAGCGGTCGAAACCGCAATAAAAGCCGCGCGAAAGTGGGCGTACACCGTGAAAGGCGTGCCCCGGGACAAAGCCGAGATTATCGGCTGTAACGGCAATTTCCATGGCCGCACGATGGCTGCCGTGGCCATGTCAGACGAGCCGCAGTACCGGCGAGGATTCGGTCCTTTCCCGCCAGGATTCATCAATGTTGAGTACGGTAATATTGACGCGCTCGAAGCGGCAATCAATGCCAACACGGCAGCGTTCATCGTCGAACCCATTCAGGGCGAAGGTGGCATCATAATTCCACCCGCCAATTACCTCAGAACGGCAGCCGACCTCTGTCAAGAGAACAACGTACTGCTGATTGCCGACGAGATACAGACCGGGCTTGGGCGTACCGGCAAGCTGCTGGCCTGCGAACACGACAATGTGCGGCCGGACGGACTGATCCTGGGCAAGGCGCTCGGTGGCGGCATTTTGCCCGTGTCCATGTTCCTTGCCCGCCGCGAAGTAATGAATGTGTTTACTCCCGGTGATCACGGCAGCACGTTTGGCGGCAATCCGCTGGGCGCTGCAGTGGGTCTTGAAGCGCTGAATATTCTCGTCGAAGAAGACCTTGCCGCTAACAGCGCAAAGATGGGTGACTATCTGCTGCAGCAACTCCGCGCAATCGAGTCACCCCTGATCCGAGAAATCCGCGGCAAGGGTCTGTTTATCGGCATGGAGATCGATCGACACCAGGTCAGCGCGCGCGCCATCTGCGAAGCGCTAATGGTGCGCGGATTGCTTAGCAAGGAGACACATGAAACCGTCATTCGTCTTGCTCCGCCTCTCGTTATCGGGCAAACGGAACTCGACTGGGCCGTCATACAAATCGCCGACGTGCTCTACACCATCGCCAGGCAGCGACTTGCCTCTTGAAAGACAGCCAAAGGAATCGATAAATGCCCGAAATCACCTTCGTCCATATCGTGCTGCTGGCACTGGCGGCATTGATTGGTTTGATCGCAGGCTGGGTTGTCCGCGGTAGTCGCGCCACGCATGAAAGACGGGCTATTAACGCGGGGTGGCAGGAACAGCTTAAGGAAGAGCGCAGTGAAATGGAGCGCATTGCCAAACAGAACCAATACCTGATGGATCAGAACAGCCAGTCGCTGGCGTCCAGCCGACAGGCAATGAAGCGCGCGAAGGATTTGTCGGACGCCATGCAGGAAGCCTATCAACGTCGCAATAGCATGCGCCGCAAACTCAAGGCAATCCGCAGTAACCTGGAAACGGCCGTCTCGGAGCGCGACGAGCTAAAAATGAACATCGCGAATCAGGGTAGTCCGGGCACTGCCGGCAAGGACAAGGACGACAAGATTTTTCAGCTCAGTCGTGAACTGGATGACTGGCAGAAGCGCCTGCCGCCGCTCATCGAGCGATACCGGGCTCGCGACGAGGAGGCCAGAAAGCTGGAAGCAGAACTGGCCGAAGCTCGGGCTCGCATTTTGCAGCTCGAAGAGGGCAGCAATTCACGGGTCGAACCGGTGCTGCATCCGGAGGTTCTCACCGACGGTCACGATGCGTCCAATGACACCATTGACAATGAACAGCCGGCTCTATTGGATACAGACGAATCCGGCTCCCTCGCACGAGACCGCCTGCAGCAGATCAAGGGAATCGGACCTGCGCTCGAGAAAACCTTGAACGAGATGGGCATCTACCGCTTTCACCAGATCGCCAGCATGAGCGAGTACGACATCAACCGGGTGGCCGAGCGACTCAAGGGTTTCCACAGCCGCATCCATCGCGAGGACTGGATTGGGCAGGCGCGCGAACTCGACGCGCGCGATGCCAGCGCATAAGCAGGTTTTGCCGCCCCTTCGCATAGCAGTATTGACGGCCGCTCTTTGTCTCGGTGTCCATGGTGTTGCTGCGGCACAAGACGTCAGCCCGGCACACCCCGTGGAATCGACCGATCTCGCCGTAACCCCTCCAGACCATACTGCAAACGTTGCCGCACTGTGTGCGCGTGCATTTGCGAACTATAACGCCGGACCGGTGAATTTTGATGAATCCGCAACGACCTTTCGCAGTTCGGCAGTGCCGGTTTTGCAGCGCATCGTCGCGCTGGCCAACGCTTGTCGCAACGCGACGATTACAATAACCGGACATACTGATTCCTCGGGCGACGAGCGCTGGAACGTGCGCTTAAGTCTCGCACGCGCTGAGGCCATCGCGGATTACCTGGCGCGACAGGGTATTGCTTCTGAGCGGCTGATCGCTACCGGCGCCGGCTCGTCGTCACCGGTTGCCGACAACACAACGCGCTACGGCCGCGGCCTGAATCGACGCATCGAATTTGCATTTATGCCCGGCGCAGAAGATTCGCCTAACGGGCAGCGGCCTCCGCCGGACTCACCAGATTGACGAGCTCGATCTCAAACAGGAGTGTCGCGTTAGCTGGTACCGGCGGCTTGCCGCGCGCGCCGTAACCGAGCTCTGGTGCGATCTTGAGCTCGCGCGTTTCGCCAATAAGCATGCAGGCGACACCGAGGTCCCATCCTTTGATGACCTGCCCCGCATTCAGTTGAAACTGGAACGGCTGATCGCCCCCTGACGTCCAGATCTCTGTGCCGCGGCCTCCGGCAGCGTTCTCGTCGTAAAGCCACAGGGTGGTATGCACATCGGCGTAATCACCGGCAATAGCAGCGCGGCCATAGCCTCGAGACATAATCCTGGCTGTCAGACCATCTGTAATTGCAACAACACCATTCGCGTCGGCGGAGGGACAGCCTGATGCCGCCGGTGGCGCGCTGGTCGGCTGGTCCTGGCCGCATCCTGTCAGCATCAGTGTGGCAAGGGCTGCCACAACTCGGTACCTGTTCATGTATCTGATTCCTTGAAATCGAGAGAAGCCGAATTGATGCAATAGCGTAGCCCGCTGGGCTGCGGTCCGTCTTCAAAAACATGACCCAGGTGTGCGTCGCAGTTGGCACAGACCACCTCGGTGCGAATCATGCCATGGGCCTTGTCACTGACGGTCTTCACCGCGTCACCGGCAAGCGGCAACCAGTAACTGGGCCAGCCCGACCCGGAGTCGTACTTGTGCTCGGAACTAAACAGCGGCGCATCACAGCAGACGCACGTGTAAGTGCCGTCGGCCTTGTGATCAACGTACTTGCCTGTGAACGGCCGCTCCGTGCCTGCTTTTTGCGTAACCTCGAACTGCTCGTCGGTCAGCTTTTTTCGCAAACCATCGTTCGCTGGACCCTTACTCATCGTGTTTTTCATCGACTTTTCCGGTTTCGGTATTCAACAACAGCTTGTTGATACGCTGCACGTATTGGGCAGGATTGTCCAGCTGCGAACCCTCTGCAAGCAACGCATGGTCGAGAACAACCTGCGACAGGTCGTCGAAGCGCTCGCCGTCAGTTTCGGCCGACAACCGCTCAACCAGCGGATGTTTGACGTTAATTTCAAGAATCGGTTTGGACTCCGGGATCGCCTGGCCGCTTGCTTCCAGCATGCGCCGCAGCTGCGGGTTCAGATCCGTATCAGCGGCGACGACGCACGCGGGTGAATCGACCAGCCGCCGGCTGACGGTCACGGACTCAACGCGGTCCCGCAAAGCCCTCTTGATTTTCTTCAACAACGCCTTGTGTTCTTTCCCGGAAACTTCCGGCGCCTCGCCCTCCTTGTCATCCGGCAGCTGCAACGCCGACTTTGCGACATCGACGAGCTCCTTGCCGTCATACTCACCGAGAGCTTCCACGACCCAGGGATCGATACGATCCGTCAGCAGCAATACCTCGAGACCGCGGCTCTTGAGCTGCTCCAGGTGCGGGCTCGCCGCCGCCGTTGCGTAGTTTTCGGCCAGCAGGTAGTAAATCTTGTCCTGCTTGGCGCCCGCCCGATCCACGTAGTCCTGCAGGGACTGATCCTGCAGGTCGCTGCCGTTATGCGTGCTGGCAAAGCGCAGCAGTTTCGCGAGCTTGCCCTTGTTGGCCTGATCTTCGACCAGGCCTTCTTTGAGAACCTTGCCGAACTCTCGCCACACGCCCTGGTAATCGTCATTGTCTGCTTTGGCCAGCTTGGCAAGCATGTCCAGAACGCGCCGTGTCAACGCGCCGCGGATTGCAGTGATCTCCGGGCTCTGCTGCAACAGCTCGCGCGATACGTTGAGCGGCAGGTCAGCAGAATCCACGATGCCTTTGACAAATCGCAGGTACAGAGGCAGGAATTGCTCCGCATCGTCCATGATGAAGACGCGCTGCACGTAAAGCTTGAGTCCACGCGGTGCCTCGCGATTCCAAAGGTCGAAAGGCGCCGCCGTGGGAATGTAGAGCAGGCTCGTATATTCACGCTTGCCTTCGACGCGATTGTGACTCCAGGTCAGCGGGTCGGCAAAGTCGTGTGACAGGTGCTTGTAGAACTCTTTGTACTCGTCGTCAGTAATATCGGAGCGAGACCGCGTCCACAGCGCTGTTGCCGAATTAATGACCCGCGCTTCTGCATTCTCGGCGCCGACTTCCAGCACGGATACCGGAAAGCCGATGTGGTCAGAGTACTTCCGAATCAGCGCTTCGATGCGGAATGCTTGAACGAACTCGGCCTCGTCTTCCTTGAGATGGAGCGTAACGCGCGTGCCGCGTTCGGCACGCTCCATGTTCTCAACCGAAAACTCGCCCTGCCCATCGGACTCCCAGCGAACGGCTTCGCTGGCCGTCAGTCCGGCTCGACGTGACTCGACGGTTACCTTGTCGGCGACGATGAAGCTCGAGTAAAACCCGACGCCGAACTGCCCGATAAGTCGCGCATCGTGCTTCTTGTCGCCCGTCATTTGCTGCAGAAATTCAGCCGTACCGGACCTCGCAATGGTGCCAAGATTATCGATCAGCTCGTCGCGCGACATGCCGATGCCGTTGTCGACAACGGTCAGCCGCCGGTTCTCTTTATCGACCTCGATGCGGACCGACAATTCGGCATCATCACCCAGGAGTTCGGGACTGCCAATGGCGCTGAAGCGCAGCTTGTCAGCCGCATCCGACGCATTGGATATCAGCTCACGCAGGAATATTTCCTTGTTGCTGTATAAAGAGTGGATCATCAGCTGGAGTAGCTGACGGACCTCTGTCTGGAACCCCAGTGTTTCCCGTTTCGAACTTTTCGCCACGCGCATGACCTCTTTGCCAAAGGCTGAGACCATATAGGCAAACAGGCTGAATTCAAGCCCGGGCGGCGGGTATTTAAGAGCGTATCTTAGGTGAGTTCAACAACTGACGGATGCCAGGAGCCAGCAGCCGCAGGCCCAGCACCACAATCAAAACGGCGCAGGTTGCCAGCGCCGCAACCGGATGGGAGATCGTAAGCCAGAATGCCGCTGCCATAACCAGGAGACCAATAACAGCCCTCAGGAGCCTGAAAAATAAACGGCGAAAGCGTTCTTGCAGCAAACCAAAGACGCCGGCCAGGTCGTCAATATTATCGAGGTATTGCAGGAACCGTTCCAACGCTTTGCCTAGCGCACGACTGTCAGGCGCGTCGCGGCGGGCTCGGAATCAGTGCTGATGTCTTCCGCCTCCAGCAACGCATCGCTCGCCGACGCTTTGGCATGCGCAATAGCGCGGTGAAATAACTCCCAGCGCTGACGTGCGGCCTCATTCGTGAGCGCGTCGACGGCAGAGTCAGTTGTTTTTTGCTTATTTGACATACTACGGAAGCGAGGTTGGCCAAGCGTTAAGCGTGACTATAAAAGTCCTGGTATTTGCAAGCCGTGAGATGCATCACAGCTTGTCATTGATTTTCAGTTGCACAGCGCCGGATATTCAAAAACCGGACCTGGTTCCGGCTGCTATGTTGAACTACTGCACAGTTGGCGCCACAAAAAAACGCCGACGTGTTGTCGGCGTTTGATGGGTACCCGGTGCGCGAAAGAACGCTGGCTTCAGTCGTCGTCGGGATCTTTGATCCAGTTGCGTTTCACTTGGTCGGACCAGTCGCGGTAGCCTTTCCAGGTGTAGACCGACGGATCGATGCCGGCACGGCGAGTTGCCGGGGCGGGCGCGCTATTCACCCAGCGACGGTATTGCTGCCAGCCGTCTGCATCGTTCGCCGCCGGTGGCACATTGTCCACCATCGCATCTGGAAGTTTGGAATCGTGTTCGGCATCCGTTCCGAAGCGATCGACCCATCTGATATGTTTGCTATCTGGCATTGAGTCTGCTCAGTCAGTCCTTTCAACATATGCTATGTCTTGACAGGGCAGATGCACAGGAACTGGATCACAATGCGAAAGCTCATTTTTCTTATTTAGATCAGATAGTTAAAAGCCCGTTTTACTTAATCTCATAACAGGGTCGGTATTCGCCTGCGGATATCTTCATCCGTCGCTGTGCAACAAAGTTAGTGAGCAACCGATCCAGCAGGTCCATGATGCGCCGCGAGCCGTTAATCGTAAACGGACCATGACGTTCAATCATGGCCGCCGTGTCATCACGAACGTTTCCCGACACGATCCCGGAAAATACCCGGCGCAGGTTCGCAGCCAGCTCGTGCGCCGGCATGTCCTCCTCGATAACCAGCTCTGCCATCGACTGGTGCGACGCAACAAACGGCTGCTGAAACTTTTCGTCGATTTGCAGTCTCCAGTTAAAATAATACGCGTCGCCCTGTTGCTTGCGAAACTGGAGCACTTCTTCGAGCCCCGCGTTCATTTGCCGCGCAACTTCAGCAGGATCATCAACAATGATTCGGTAGCGATTGCGTGCCGCCTCCCCGAGAGTCGCGGCAACAAATTCGTCAATCTGTCGAAAGTACGGCTCGGCCGATTTCGGGCCTGTCATTATCATCGGAAAGGGCTGGCTGCTATTGTCGGGATGCATCAGCACACCGAGCAAGTAGAGAATCTCCTCTGCCGTACCAACGCCGCCCGGGAAAACAATAATGCCGTGGCCGAGTCGCACAAATGCTTCGAGTCGCTTTTCCATGTCCGGCATGATCACCAGTGAATTGACGATCGGGTTTGGCGACTCCGCCGCAATGATGCCGGGTTCGGTGATACCAATATAACGACCGCCGCGGAGGCGCTGCTTGGCATGGCCTATCGTCGCGCCTTTCATGGGCCCCTTCATGGCGCCAGGGCCGCAGCCGGTACAGACATTCAGGCCGCGGAGGCCGAGTTCGTAGCCGACCTTTTTGGAATAGTCATATTCGTTGCGGCTGATCGCGTGCCCACCCCAGCAGACGACTAGGTCGATATGTGCGGGCAGCGACAGCAGGCGCGCGTTGCGCACGATGTGAAACACGGCGTTGGTGATACTGTCCGAGGATTTCAGGTCGAAACGAGGATCATCGATGATCTCATTACGCGTGAAAACGATGTCTCGCAGCACGGCAAATAACAACTCGCGTGTGCCCCGAATCATGCGGCCGTCGACAAAGGCTCGCGCCGGCGCCTGTTTCAACGATACCTTGAGACCACGGTCCTGTTGAATGAAGCCGACTTCGAAATCGCTGTAGGTTTCCAGCAGCTCGCGGGCATCGTCCGTATGGCTGTCCGAGTTCAGGACGGCCAGCATGCAGCGGCGCAGCATCGGGTAAAGCCCTCCCGCACCACTGCTTTTGAGCTGGTCGACCTCGAATTGGGAGAGGACCTCGAGGCTGCCTTCCGGCCAGACCTCGGCGTCGATGAACCTTGGATTGGTTCCCATTGCGCTTAGCCGTTCACGTTACGGACGAATTTCGATTGGCGTATTCTCGTCCGTCATGAGCCAGATATCGATCATGTCTGAATTGGACACCGCGATGCAGCCATTGGTCCAATCCTGCGTGCGATAGTAAGTCTCCGAGTACTTCGGCTCGTTTGGCTGCCCGTGAATCATGATCGCACCACCGGGACTAACGCCCTGCTCCCGCGCTTCAAGTACATCTTCGCTATTCGGATAGGAAACGCGAATGGAAAGAAAATAGTCGCTCGATGGATTGCGCCGGTCCAGGGTGTAGTTGCCTTCCGGCGTCTTGAAATCACCTTCGCGCTGCTTGTCACCAACCGGCATCATGCCAAGCGAAATATTGAACGTCCGGAAAATCTCGCCATCCCGCAGCAGGTGCAGCGCGCGGGCTGCCTTTTCAATAACGACCTTGTCGGCCGTCGGAAATTCGCCGGCCTGGATCGCCGCCGGACCGAGCAACACGACGCCCAACAGCAACAGCTGTCGGCAAAACGACGTTCGTATCCGGCTCTTGGTCATGATCTGTGGCATAGCGGCTTCATAGGGAGGGAATCGTAACAAAACCGGGCAAACCGGAAAATGCTCAGCGTCACACTATACATTGCGCCCGACGATCCAGCCGATCGCAAATCCTATGCTGCCGGCAGCCAGCGTATAAATCGGCAGGTAGCGAAACACCCGATCGGGGAACACGGCATCGGTGAACATGCCGTTCAGGTTGACGTCATAGGCGTAGTGCAAGTACAGCGACAGTCCGAGCGCCGGAATCGCGAAGCCCAGTGTTCCAAGCGGCAGCGAAAAACCACTGCCTGACCAGGTGCCGCCGCCGCGGTAGAGCGTCAGCCACGACAGGATGAGCAAGACCAGGAGCGGCACCAGGTTGGCGAGCAGATAACGATCGTGTTGCTGCACCTCGCGAAACCAGAACGCGGCCGCGAGTATGATCAGCAACACCGGGAGCAACCGCACGGGCAGCACAGCGCGGCGTCTACTCATGCTGCGCGTATCCCATCAGCTGCGGTCGACATCGGCGAGTACCGGAAAGCGCACCGTCGTGCCTGGAGTGACGCGCTGCACGTCGACACCTGGATTGTACTGGCGGAACAGCCATAACGGCACGCCGTACTGACGGAGCGAGAGAATCCAGATCGACTCGCCGGGGCGTATCGTGTGCTCGGCAACATCTGTGATGATGTGCTGGCGAAAGTACTGATCCTGTTGCCGGCGGTGGTAGTCAACGCGTCGCTGTTCGAATGCCGCAACGTCGACCTTGCCGAGATCGAGCTTGATGCGCTGCCCAACCACGAGCGAACTGCCAAATCGAAGACCGTTCATGTCGCGAAAGCGCTGCGTCTTGATCTCGAGCCAGTCGCCGAAATGCCCGAGCGTTTCGAGCGACTGCACTTCGATACTGTTGTCCGCGGAGACCGTGTAGTCGCTCGGATCCGAAAGCAGGGCCGGGAGCGCCGATACGGGTGCTTCCAGGTCGTCAGCCATCGCACCTGGCATGACGTCACCGATCGCCTCGCTCGCCGTCGCTTCTTCGACAGCCGCCACGGTTGGTTCTGCGACGACAGCCGGCGCTGCGGCGACCTCGGGTGATGTTGCGGCGGCAGCCACCGTCGCGGTCGGGGCCGGCCCTGCGGCGGGCAGCCGAATACGCTGCCCGGCACGTATGCGGTGACTGCTGCTCAATCCGTTAAGCATCACCAGTGTCGAGACGCGCGTGTCATACGCTGCGGCGATCTGCGACAGCGTGTCACCGCGAGCAACCGTGTGAAACAGGTCTGGCAGTTGTTTATCAAACGTGCTGGATGCGGGCAGCCCGGCCATTTCGGTCACCAGCGGCTCGCGCAACACGGCGTTCGGCAGCCGCAATTGATAGCCCTTGGGAATATGCTTGCTGCCCTGCCAGATGGTCGCCTGCAAACCAGGGTTGTGTTTCCGTAGCTCCGCTTCCGACACGCCGAGCGCCTGGCTCAGATCGGCGGCTGAAATATAGGCCGGCACGCTCGCCGTCGAATAATCCACAGGCGTCTCATACTGGATGCCCGGGAAATAGCGCTCGGCATTCTGGTCTATCTCCTTCGCGGCAAGGAAAGCGACGTAGAAATTCCGCGAGGCAAAGCCGAATGTGCGGCCCCTGTAGTTTCGCAGGATGTCGACATAAGCGGTATCGCCAAACTGCTTCATCGCCCGCCTGACGCCCGCAAGGCCGTGATTGTACGCGGTGATGGCCATGGGCCAATTGCCGGTCAGCGAGTAGTTGTAGGCCATCAGCCGCGCAGCGGCCCGGGTTGCTGCGTATGGGTCATTGCGCTCATCGACCACGTGATCGACGCGCATGAAACGCCGGCCGGTACTGCGCGTGAATTGCCAGATGCCAGATGCGCCAACGTGCGAGCGCGCATCGGGATTATAGGAAGACTCAACGTGTGGCAGAGCCGCAATCTCGATCGGCACTCCCTGCGCCGCGAACTGTTCATTGACATAGGCGCGCCATCGACCTGAACGCCGCAGCCCGTCGCGGAATCGTTCTTGCAGACCTTGCTGGTAGCGAATGCGCTGCGCGGCTGCCGCCAACGTGTCATTACCAACTCCGGCAGGCCACAACGCCAGGATGCGCGCCTCTTCATCACTGAGCTGCTCACGCTTCCCGCGCGCCAGCACCCGCAGGGACGCTTGAATTTGCTTCCGCCGGGCAGCGACGCGGCGCTGCCGTTGCTTTCGAGACAGCTCAGACGGCATGGCAAGGCGGTCATAGATAATCGCCAGATTCTGATTATCGTGCAGAACCCCCTCGTCGATTGAGTATTCGGTAAATATCCCAATCCAGAAATCGACGTCCGGCTGCAGCTCTGCCGGTTGCGGAAACAGCTCCTCAGCGATCGTCGGGCCGCCCAGTACCAGGAGCAACACCACTACGTAGCGTCTGAGGTCAGTCATCTTTGCAGGTTCATTGTCGTTACCGGTCGCCTCGATCAGTGCATCGGAAAATACGCTATTTGTACCTGCCATTACCAGCATGCATTGCAGCGGCGCCACGTCCGAGTAAACTTGAGCCCCCATGACAGGCGAACGTAAACCGCTTTCCAGTTTTTGGGCACCACGGTACTGGCCGGTCTGGCTTGGCATGGGCCTGCTCCGTGTTCTTTGCCTGCTGCCACATCGCGTGGCCCTGTCTGTCGGTCGACTGCTGGGGCGTCTCGTGCACAGAACAGGCGGCTCGCGACGAGCCGTGGTGCGGCGCAACATCGAACTGTGTTTTCCGGAATTAACGGCAGCGGAACACGATGCGCTGGTTTTCAGGCATTTCGAAGCGCTGGGCATGATGCTCATCGAGATGGGGCTCGGGCGCTGGGCCAGTGACAAGCACCTGTTATCGATCACGAAGCTTAAGGGGATTGAGCACGTAACGAACGCGCTGGAGTCCGGTCACGGAGTCATTCTATTAAGCGCACATTTCACGACGCTGGAAATCATGGGCCGCGTGCTGTCACTCAATATGCCGCCTTTCGATGCTGTCTTCCGGCGCAATCGCAGCGAATTCATGACGGAGTTGCAGCGTACAGGCCGCGAGCGATCCGCCGAATTCACGATCGAGAAGCGCGACATCAAGAAGATGGTGCGCAGCCTCCGCAAAGGTCGCTCCGTCTGGTACGCGCCGGATCAAAGTTACAATCGCAAGGGTGCTGAGGTCATTGCTTTCTTCGGCGTGCCCGCCATGCACACGACGGCGACCTCCACACTCGCAAGACTCGGCAATGCAACGGTAGTGCCGTTTTTCCCGCGGCGTTTGCCCGACTCCACTTACGAACTTATTCTAATGCCAGCGTTGCAGGACTTTCCGAGCGACGACGCAACAGCCGACACGCGCCGCTACATTGACCTGCTGGAGCAACACGTGCGCACCTGTCCGGAGCAGTATTTCTGGATACATCGGAAATTCAAGGACCTGCCCGCCAACTATCCGGACTATTACGCCGACCTCGACGCTTCGAAGTAGCCCGCGAGCAGTTCCTCCCAGTTACCAGTAAGGAAACGCACCTGCGGATCGAGTCGCGCGATCTTGGCGAGCGAGCGCTGCAGTCGCTGCAACGATTGCTGCTGCCACGGTCCTGGAGGTCGCAACGCGCCTTTGTCGAAGTCCAGCATCCAGAGACGGCCGTCTTTATCAATCTGCAGATTGTAGGCATTCATATCAGCATGATAGACGCCCGCCGCGTGAAACTCCCGGATCGATTTACCCAGCTCACGCCAGAATTTGACGCCGAGACCATTACCAGCGATGTACTCGGATAACGACACGACGGCGCGCAATCTGACGGTGATAATGTCGGCAGTGTACGACATGCCGCGTCGACAGTAGCGTGCCGCAACCGGCTGCGGAACACGCATCTGGCGTGCCGAGAGCTTCTGCAACAATCGCCACTCCATAAAGGGGCGAGTTCTGTCAGCGCCGGTAAAGAAGTAGCGATCGCGCACCCACCGGCCAGCCATGCCACCGCGCAGGTAATGCCGCAGCACGAACTGGCGCGGCACATTACCGATGAACATCGTATTACCACGGCCCGCCGCGCGCAGTCGGCCACGCACCGCTTCTGCGTGGAGCCAACCCTCAGGCGTGAAACACTCATCCGAAATCTGGTTGATAAGGGTCTTATCGTATACGATGGCGCCGGTCGCGGTTTTCTCGACGGTTTCGGTCAAACTGCCGGTCCTTTAGTGTCGACTTCTCGGATTTGATGATGCCCTATTTAGCCGTTCAATCGAAGCCGCAGAACATCTGCGTGGTTCGACTGTCGGCGATTGGCGATACCTGCCATGCGCTTGCTGTGGTTCGCCGCCTGCAGGATAACTGGCCGAACGCCACCATCACCTGGATCATCGGCAAAACCGAGGCCACGCTGATGGCCGGCATCGACGACGTCGAGCTTATCATCTTCGACAAATCCAAAGGCCGTCACGCTTACAACGATGTGCAGCGACAATTTACGGGCCGGCGCTTCGACGTTGCGCTGTGCATGCATGCCTCGATGCGCGTTAACCTGCTGTGCCGCGCGCTACCGAGCGATGTGCGTCTGGGCTACGACAAAGCTCGTGCTCGAGACTTCCAGTGGTTATTCACTAATCAGCGTGTGCCGCCGGCAAAAGAGCAGCATGCGCTCGATGCCATGATGTCATTTGCAACGGCAATCGGCGCTACCGAACAACCACTGCGCTGGGACCTGCCGTTGTCCGCCGATGCAGAACAGTTTGCGGCGAAACATACAGATTCAGCCCAACCCACCGTCGTTATCAGTCCGTGCAGCAGTCAACGCAGCCGCAACTTTCGTAACTGGAGCATTGGCCACTACGCGGCGGTCATTCGTCATTTGCAGGAACGACACCATTGCCGCGTAGTGCTGACCGGCGGCAACTCCGACCTCGAAAAGGAGTACGGGCAGGCACTGTGCAACGACGCGGCACCGGGCCTCGCAAACCTGGTCGGCCAGTCGACACTCCCGCAGCTCGCGGCACTGATCCGTGCCGCCGACCTGGTCATCTGCCCGGACTCGGGACCGGCGCACATTGCGACGGCGGTTGGCACGAAGGTAATCGGGC
>JBATID010000334.1:0-12457 GCA_049667545.1 Woeseiaceae bacterium | reverse complement strand
AGGACGTTGAGATTATTTCATCTTCGCCGGAACGCCTGCTCAAGATTCGCCACGGTATCGCGGCAACGCGACCGATCGCTGGCACCCGACCACGTTCCGATGACGACGATACTGATAATGCGTTGTCCGCCGAACTGCTTGCGCACCCCAAGGAAGTCGCCGAACATGTCATGCTGATCGATCTGGAGCGCAATGACCTGGGACGAATCTGCGAGGCGGGCACTGTGGTGGTGGATGAAATGATGGTGCTGGAAAGCTATGCACATGTGCACCATATCGTTTCGAATGTCACCGGTCAGTTGCGCCCCGATGTTACGCCCGGCGAGGCAATCGCTGCCGTATTTCCAGGCGGCACGATTACCGGTTGCCCGAAAGTACGGTGTATGGAAATTATCAGCGAACTGGAAGATTCGGCGCGTGGCGCCTATACCGGATCGTTCGGGTATCTCAACCGGGACGGCAGCCTCGACCTCAATATCCTCATTCGCACCATGGTGAAGCGCGGCAACAAGCTCGAGTTTCGTGCCGGGTCCGGCATCGTTGCTGACTCTGATGCCGATGCAGAGTTGCAGGAAACGCGCGCCAAAGCCGAAGGCATGCTGCGAGCGCTGGCACGATGAAGACTGCCTGGTTTCACGATCACAAGCGCGTGGACGTCGTGCCGATTGATGATCGTGGTTTCCAGTACGGTGACGGCTTGTTTGAGACAATCGCCATTCGCGGCGGGCGCCCGCGCTTGTGGCAGTTTCACATAGAGCGTCTTGCCGGCGGCTGCGAGAGACTTGGCATCAGAATGCCGGCTGAACAGGACCTGCGCGACCAACTTGATGTTGCGCTCGATGCCGGCCACGCGGGCGCGGGCAATGGCACCGCCAAGATAATTCTCAGTGGCGGGGGCGGGCCGCGCGGCTACGCACGCGACAGCGCGATAGAGCCACGCACCTTCGTCGGCGTATTTTCCGGTCAGACGCTGGCAAGATCTGCGTACGAGGAAGGTGTTGATGCGATGGTCTGTGAGACCCCGCTTGCGGGACCCTCTGTGCTTGCAGGTTTGAAGACGCTGAATCGACTCGAACAGGTGCTTGGTCGCTCCGAATGCGTTGCCGCGAATACTTTCGAGGGCCTGATGGTGGACGCGGATGAGCGTGTTATCTGCGGTACCATGAGCAACGTGTTTATCGTTATCGGCCATACACTTGTCACACCTGCACTCACGCGTTGCGGCGTTGCGGGCGTGATGCGCAGGCTGGTCCTGGACTCCTTTGCTGCAAACGATCAGGCCGTGGTCGTACGCGACGTGGCGCTTGCAGAAGTCCGGCAAAGCGACGAGGTGTTCCTCAGCAACAGCCAGTTTGGCGTTGTGCCGTTGCGCCGTATTGAAGATCGGCAATTGTCTCCGGGCCGCAGCACGCGGGCGTGTCAGCGGCTACTGGCCGCACAGGGTGTGCAGGAGTGCGCTTTATGACGCGGGTTGGTGCCAGTGTAACGCTGCTGCTGGCAGTCGCTGTCCTCGCGCTCGGGATTGGTGCCTGGAAAATTGATCGATTCATGACCACACCGGTGTCGGTCCCGCCGGGGGGTATCAGTTTTTCGATTTTGCCGGGCAGCTCCTTCGCCACGGTGTCGCGCCAGCTCGTGGATGAAGGCGTTATCGATGACGACCGCTGGTACCGCATGTACGCCCGCGCGACCGGCGACGCCGGCGCTATTCATGCGGGCGACTACTTTATAACCGAGGGCGCGACGCCGAAGACTTTGCTCAGGAAATTTACAAGCGGCGACGTGCGGCTTTATTCGTTTACTATTATAGAAGGCTGGAATCACCGTGACCTGCTGCGGGCCGTGCAGGCACATGAAGCCATACAGTCATCGATGAGCGACGAGGACTGGCCGGGATTATTGGCGGACCTCGGCGCAACCGTTACGCACCCTGAGGGTCTGTTTCTGCCGGAAACCTATCGCTTTCCGCAGGGAACCAGTGACCGCGATTTGCTGGCCCAGGCCTACCGCCTGATGCAGCAGACGCTTGCCGAAGAGTGGCAGGATCGCGCTGCGGCGACTCCGGTCAAGACGCCGTACGAGGCACTCGTACTGGCGTCTATCGTTGAAAAGGAAACGGCACGCCCCGATGAACGTGCGCGCATTGCCGGGGTTTTCGCCCGGCGCCTCGAAAAGCGTATGCGCCTGCAGACGGATCCCACGGTGATTTATGGCATCGGCCCGCAATTCAATGGCAACTTGACCCGAAAAGACCTGCAGACCGACACGCCATACAACACCTATACTCGCCATGGCCTGCCCCCAACGCCTATCGCGATGCCGGGCAGGGCGGCAATTCGCGCCGCATTGAACCCGGCAGAGGGTGAGGAGCTGTTTTTCGTGGCGACCGGGCTCGGTGACGGCAGTCATAAGTTTTCCAGGAACAAAGCGGAGCACGATGCCGCGGTTGCCGAGTACCTGAAACGGTTGCGGCAGCGTCGGCGCCAGGGGCTCTAGCATGCAGCGCGGCAAGTTCATCAGCGTAGAAGGCATCGAGGGAGTCGGCAAGTCGACGAACATCGAGGTCATCGTCGACTGCATCGAGGCGGCCGGCCACCGGGTCGTAACAACGCGCGAACCGGGCGGGACGCCGCTGGCCGAGGATATCCGCGAGCTCCTGGTCGGGCACCGTGATGAGACAATTCCGGAAATTGCCGAGTTGCTATTGGTGTTTGCGGCGCGCTCGCTGAACGTCAACAACGTTATTATTCCTGCACTGGAAGCCGGTCAGTGGGTGCTGTGCGACCGCTTTACCGATTCCAGCCGTGCCTACCAGGGCGGCGGCCGCGGCGTTCCCATCGAGACCATTGACCGGCTCGCCGACTGGGTGCACGGTGATATCTGGCCCGATCTCACTATCCTGCTGGATGCGCCGGTCGAGATAGGCATGCGGCGCGCCGGCAAGCGCGGCACCCCGGATCGCTTTGAGAAGGAGCGCCACGATTTCTTTGAGCGGGTACGTGCCTGTTACCTGGAATTGGCGATCAGGGAGCCGCAACGTTTTGCGGTCATCGACACAACGCAGCCACTCGCAGAGGTCAAGGCAGAAGTACGCGCCGTGACGCACGCGCTGCTTGGTGATAATTAACTTTCAAAAGTAATCATAGTTTATTGTTTTATGGATATTTCCTGGCACGAAACATTTGCGAAATCCTGGCGAGATCGGGTATTGCACCAGCGCCTGCCACACGCAGTCTTGCTGCTTGGCCCGGTGGGAACCGGCAAACGCTCCGCGGCGGAGTGGCTGGCTTGCCTGAGTCTCGGTATCAAGCCAGCGTTCGATCTGCCGCAATACCCGGGGCGGCGACCGGAGCACGCCGATCTGCGCTGGCTCAGCCCGCCGGAGGACAAGGATGCCATCGTCATCGACCAGATTCGTGCGCTGGTGGCCGACCTCACCCTGACCAGCTACGAGGGGGGTGGCAAGGTTGCGGTGATCGATCCGGCCAACAGCATGACGGCCAGTGCTGCAAACAGCTTGTTAAAGACCCTGGAGGAGCCTCCGGGCGATGCGCTGCTGATTCTGATCGCTGACCGCAAGGGCCGGCTGCCTGCCACGATATTCAGTCGCTGCCAGAGAATTGATTTTGCGCCGCCAGCAACTGACTTAAGCCTGGCGTGGCTTGATCGGCACAGGCCCGGTGCGGCCTGGGCGGACGCACTGCGGGTCGCCGGTGGCGCCCCACTGGCAGCCATAGCCGCGCTCGACAGTCTTGAGACCGGTGCGAAGATGGCGCGCGACCTGAACGCCGTCGGGCAGGGCAAAGGCTCGCCGATCGAAGTGGCTGGCCGTTGGGCCAAGCTGGACGCTGCTTTTGTGCTCAACTGGCTGTCAAGGCAGGTCCAGCAAGCGATTGTCGCGGTCACTGCGGGTCCGGCGCGGACCGATGGGCTGCTAATCGATGATTTTGTGCTGCGTCGCATGGACAGGCCAAATCTGTTCTGCTATTTAGACATAATCAATCGTCTGCGGGGCCAGCCTGGCGGCTCGTTCAATCTGCAGTTGACTCTGGAAGGCCTGTTGATTGACTGGGCCGGCGGGTTGGCGGAGTGCGGCCAGCAGGCGACGATTGACGGCATGGAACTCATGCTGGCGCAACGTTGATACACAAATTTCTGGGCTAAAGGGCATGCAATGAGCAAACCGGGACTGCTGACGCTAACGATCAAGGACAAGAGCGCGTTGTATCTCGCGTATATGCCGTATGTCATCAATGGCGGACTTTTCATACCGACCAGCAGTTCCTACCGGCTGGGCGACGAAGTGTTCATGTTGCTGAACCTGATGGGTGAGGAAGAGAAGATCCCGGTGGCCGGCACTGTCATCTGGATGACGCCCAAAGGCGCGCAGGGCAAACGCACGGCCGGCATTGGTGTGCAATTCAGTGACCAGGATCAGGGCAATACCCAGAAGAAGATCGAGACCTACCTCGCCGGCGCCCTCGGCGGCGACAAACCAACTCACACGATGTAAACGGCCCGCAGGGCGTATTTGCTAGGCGGAATCCGCGTTGATACCGCCGCGCAACACGTACGCCTGGTATCCGCGCTCGCTCAGGATATAGGCGCCGGCAGAACTGCGGCGGCCAGTGTCGCAGCAGAGCACGTATTTCTGGTCCTGGCTCAGCGTCGAAATCTTAAGGCGAATAAAGTACAGCGGAATATTCAGCGCGCCATCGAGATGTTGCGCCTCAAACTCGCTGGGTAAGCGGACGTCAAGCCATTGGCCGCCGTCCTTGATAATCTCCTCGGCCTGTGCGCGATCGACCCAATCCAGCATGGGCTCATTCAACAGCGTCTTGAAGTCTTCCTTGCCAAGTCGCATGACTGCGCCATCCGTGAGCATCGTCACGGTTGCATTTCGTTTTGCGTCCGAGATCAGTGCTTCTTCGCCAAACGTGTCGCCTATATGAAGTTCAGCCAGCTTGATCCCGTCTTTACTCAGCGGTGTCTCACGGGTGACGAGCGCAGTGCCGCGAATCAGGACGTAGAAAAAGTCGCCGTCGGATCCTTGTTTAATAACGACGTCACCGGCGCGATAGTTGATCTGCTGCATGCGCATGAAGATCGCCTGGATATTGGCCGGTGGAATCTTGTGAAACGCCTTGGTCTGCAGCAGCATCGTCATCCAGTCTTCGTTGCTCTGCTCAGTTGCACCGCGCAGCTCCGACACTTCATAGGTTCCGGTCTGATCCCACGTCAGCATGACGTCGAGCAAGTCACTGTCGATGGAAATGAACTGCACCCGATCGCGGGCGCGAGCAGACACTCGCCGCGGGTAGACCGGCGCGACCGGGTTGCGTGCGAACTCGCTACCACCCTCAACCTTGCCGACAACTGAGCCGCCATCCACGAGTTCGATGATGCCGGAAATGACATAAACCGTGCGCTTCTCGGTATCGCCTTCTTTAAACAGTAACTGCCCGGGTGATGCTTCACGCAGCTGCACTTTGCGCGCCAGCGCAGCGAGGTTATCGCGCTTCAGGCCATCGAGCGGCGACAGCCCTCTGAGCAGCGCCGTGCTTACCTGCTCAACTGACATGTTTGGTTCTGCTCACTGCTAGGAATTCGCTCTACAAGAGTTATTAAAGATTCTGCGGAGTATTCTACCTTCAAAACAACAACTTCCGGTACTCATTAGGTTAAACAGCGTGAGCCAACGCACAGTTTTTCACGCGCTGCCCGGCGCAGGCCGCACTGCTCACAGCGAGGACCACCCTTTATCCGGCGTAAATCGCTCGCCGTGGGTCTCTTCGAGGCGGCGGAGTGTCGCCAGTACGTCGTCAACACCCCGCTCACGGGCATAGTTAAGCGGGCCGCCCCGGAACGGCGCAAAGCCAGTACCAAAAATGACGCCGGCATCGAGCAGGTCGGCCTCGGCCACCACGCCTTCCGCGAGGCAGGAAACCGCTTCGTTGACCATTGGCAGAATCAGACGATCCTGTATATCAGGAGGCGTCGCAGTTTCGGCAGCGGCGTCGTTGCCGGACGAGTCCGGTTTGACCGCTTTGCCATTCTCCCATCGATAAAAGCCTTCGCCGGTCTTTCTGCCAAGCTGGCCATCCTGCACTTTCCGCGCAAGCGCCTCGGGTACCGTGCGCTGCATGCCTTTGCCAAGCACGTTGGAGACGTGCATCACCACATCGAGACCAACGCTGTCGGCCAGTTCCACCGGGCCCATCGGCATGCCAAACGCCTCGGCTGCCTTGTCGATTTCAACGAGCGGCACACCTTCCGCGGCCAGCTCCATCGCCTCGGCCATGTACGGGGCCAGGATACGGTTCACGACAAATCCCGGCGAGCTGGCGCACTCGAGCGGCAATTTGCCGATACCCTTGGTGAAGGCAAAACCGACATCCAGCGCTTCCTGCTCGGTATCCTCGCAGCGAATGACCTCGACCAGTGGCAGCATCGCGACCGGATTAAAGAAATGCAGGCCGATAAATCGGCGCGGTTCGCGCAGTGCCGTGCGCAGTTCTTCGAGCCGGATGCTGGACGTGTTCGTGGCAAGCAGGGCACCCGGTTTCATGTTGCGCTCTAACTGCTCGTACAGCGCCTGCTTGGCTTCCAGGTTCTCGTAAATCGCCTCAATAACAAGATCCGCATCCGCGACCCCGGCGCCAGCAACGTCGGAGCGCAGTCGCTGCTCGGTAGCGGCGCGCTGCGTCTTGTCACGCACGCGCTTGGCAAACAGTTTGCCGGCTCGCTCGATTGCCGGATCAATGTACTTCTGCTCACGGTCCTGCAACGTCACCGTATGGCCGCGGAGCGCACACCAGGCCGCGATATCGCCGCCCATCACGCCGGCACCGACGACGTGCACGTGGCTGATCTTTTTGTCGGTTTTGTTGCCTTGCCCTTTGAGCCTGTTCTGCAGAAAAAACACGCGCACGAGATTGCGCGATGCACTACTGCACATCAGCTCGGCAAAACTGCGCGCCTCTGCCTCGTAGCCGGTTTTCTCGGCAGCACCTTCGGCAGCCCACAAATCGATGATGGCGTAAGGTGCCGGATAGTGATCTCGCCGCGCTTTGCCGCGGACCTGTTTTTCGAGCATGTTGCGAACCAGCGGTCGCGCCGGAGTCGTATTCAACAGGCGATCAAGCAACGACGCCCGGCGCTTGGGAGGCGCCTTGAACAGCAGTGTTACAGCGGCGCCCTGCCAGCCTTCGGCAGGACAGATTTTATCAATCAACCCGATCCTCCTGGCCTTCGTCGCATTGATGGGGTTGCCGGTTAACATCAGTGGCATTGCCTCGCGCACACCACACAGCCGCACGGCACGGACGGTCCCGCCGAAGCCGGGATGCAAGCCCAATTTGACCTCTGGCAGGCCGAAGATCTTTTTGTCGTTTGCTATTGCCAGTCGATAGTCACAGGCCATGACCAGTTCCAGCCCGCCACCCAGGCAGAAGCCGTTGATGACCGCGACCGTCGGGCAGGCGAGACGCTCGAGGCGGTCGAAGACCGATTGCCCCATGCGCACCAACTCGTACGCGCGCTCCTGCGTATCGATACCGGTGAATTCCTTGATGTCGGCGCCCATCACGAAGGCGCCGGGCTTTCCAGAGTGGACTACCACGCCACTCGGCGGATTTGCATGCAGCTCGTCGAGGATCGAATTCAGCTCCTGCATCACTGCTGAGGAAAGGACATTTGCGCTCGCGTCAGCCAGGTCAATGCAGAGCCAAAAAATACCGTTATCGTCGGTGCGTGTTTTCCAGTGTTGGGTCATGTTGGCAGTCTCGTGTCAGGCTAAATCGAAATCACAGACCAGGGGCAGGTGGTCCGACAGTTTAATGTCAGGGACGTCGAAACCGGTTATCTCGATGCCCTCCTGGTAGAGCACAAAATCCAGTTCCTTGCGCGGTGAGCGACTGGGATAAGTCGGCCGACTTTCAACATTGGCAGACCGCAGGCCGGCGGCTTTCATGAACAGGTAGATCTCATTTTCGCCCCAGAACGTATTGAAATCTCCCGCGACCACCACGGGTTTGCTGGTCGCCTGGATGAGGTCATACAGATGGCGCAACTGCAGATGTCGGTGACGGTACTTCAGCGACAGGTGCACGAGGAAGATGGCATATTTCTCCATCTCGAGTTCAATGATCAGGCGCTTGATACCCGTATCAAAATAGTGAAATTTTTCGCCGTGGACGCGCGGCGCGGCCATGAACGCGTTCCCTTGCTTACGGACAATCGGCAGCATCTGGTTGAACGACTTTTCGCCGTACTTGGTCTCGTACGAGGTGTTCATACCGAGGTCAGCGGCGATTTTCTCGGCCTGGTTGACGTTCCGGCTGCGTATTGAGCCGGTGTCGACCTCGATCAGTCCAACGACATCCGGATCCTTGGACTTGATGAAACGCGTAATTTCCGGAAGAACGCTCTGGTTGCCGAGCACGTAGCCGGCACCCGGCAGCGGCATGTGCATGCTGGCTCCACCGCCGACCGCGTATCTGATGTTGTATAAGAGGAGCCGCATCCGGCGCTACGATACCGAAACCCCCGGGGCATGGAAACCATTCCGAAAAATCAGTGACGCGAGTCGCGCGAGGCGCCCTCGATTTGGCTAAACTAGGGGAACGATTGGATGATTCTCGGAGCTGGCGATGTCGGAACAAGACCCTATTCGGGTGTTTGCAACCCACTGTTTTGATGAGAATGACGACTATCTGCGGGTATTCGAGTTTCTCGAGAGCGTAGACCGTTTTTATTACCTGAACGTCAGCAAACCGGACAACATTCCGGCAGCGGGCGGTGCACAGGCGATCAGGGATGAGCTAATCGCGCAAATTACGCAAGCCGAGACGGTGTTGTTGCTGGCCAGCGTCTATGAACAGCAGCCCGACCTGGTGCGCATCATGATGGACATCGCCAAAGCCAACAAGATCAAGATGATCGGTATCCGGCCATACGGCGCGCAGGATACGCCCGAGGAGATCGTCGAGCGTGCAGAAGAGGTGATTGAATGGAACGACCGTGAGATGGTCGACGCTATCAAGCGCAACGCGCGCGGCGAGGAAACCGCTCGCTGGGAGGTCATCGACTTCCCCGGCTTCGATGCTGACGGACCCGTCGAGTAGCTTATAATCAATAAGATACCGTTTTTAATTAATGTTGATTAGAGTATGCGGCCGGTCGTCATAGCCCACCGCGGTGCCTGCGGGTACCTGCCGGAGCACACGCGTGCCGCGAAGGCGCTGGCCTATGCCATGGGCGCCGATTATCTCGAGCAGGACGTCGTTGCCTCTCGCGATGACGAACTGATCGTCCTGCATGACGTTCACCTGGACCGCGTTACCGATGTGGCCAGTCGCTACCCCGACCGCGCGCGGCGCGATGGCCGCTTCTACGTTCGTGACTTCGACCTCGACGAAATCAGGACGTTACGGGTCAGCCACCGCCGCAATGCCGATGGCTCGCCGGTCTACCCGGGACGCGCGGGCGCGGACGGCGAAAATCTCCGGGTGCTTACGTTCGCGGAAGAGCTGGCGCTGGTGCGCACCCTGGAAACGGCCCATGGACGGCCCGTGGGAATCTATCCGGAAATCAAGCGACCACGGTGGCATCGCGAGCAGGGCGTCGACATAACGCCTGCTTTTTTGCGCATTCTCGAAGAATACGGCTATAGCGAGCATCTGGACCCGGTCTATGTACAGTGTTTCGATGCGGCCGAGTTGCGCCGTATCCGTCACCAGCTGGGCTCTCGACTGAAACTGGTGCAACTGATTGGCGAGAACAGCTGGCAGGAGGCAGCGATAGACTTCGCCGCATTACGAAGCCGACGCGGGCTGCAGCGCCTGGCAAGAACTGTCGATGGCATTGGACCATGGATCAACCGGCTGTATCGGTTGCCGCGCCGAAGCGGCACAGTTCGTTCAACGGGGCTGGTAGAGCGAGCCCATGACACCGGATTGGCGGTGCATCCGTATACGTTCCGCAGCGACGATCTGCCGCCGGGATTTGATTCATTTGGCGAATTACTGACGTTTTGCACCCGGGATCTTGCCATCGACGGGCTGTTTACGGATTTTCCGGACAAAGTTTTGCAATTTCTGCGAAGGATTCCCGCCTGAAAGCCCTCCAACCCTTCAGAAGTTTGTGACCCTATGAGGAACTGCATGAAAAGATTGCAACGCACGGTGTCCTTCGCCGCAGCGCTATTGGCGGTTTTTGCCCTCGCCACGACTATCTCGCCATCGAACGGGCAGGCGATGTCCATCGGCGACCTGGATCTGGCCGACTACGAGGGCAGGGTGGTCGTTATCGATTTCTGGGCGTCCTGGTGCGTGCCGTGCCGGCGGTCATTCCCCTGGCTAAACGCGATGCAATCCAAATACGCTGATGACGGTCTCGTCATTATCGGTGTCAACGTCGATCGCGAGAGGGCGGACGCGGACCAGTTCCTCGCGAGTTTTCCCGCCGCGTTCAGCATCATTTACGACAGCGAAGCCGATCTTGCCAAGCGCTTCGGAGTCCAGGCAATGCCCAGTTCCTTCGTGATCGGACGCGACGGCGTTGTCAGGGAGCGGCACCTGGGGTTCAAGACAAAAAAACAGGACGAATACGAGGCAGCCCTGGTGGCGGCCCTCAAGGAGAAAATGGAATGAGACGACGGTTTGGATTGCTTTTGGTGTTGCCGGTGCTGGCGGCCGGATGTGCGTCAATGGGCGTGGAGCCCTGGGAACGTGATGTCCTGGCAAAAGACGAGATGCAGCTGACGACCGACGAGATCGAGGCAGCAACCGACGATCACATTTATTTCAGTAAAGAAGCATCCAGCGGCGGCCGAGGATTCGGCGGTGGCGGCTGCGGTTGTAATTGAGGGGCTGTCGCATGAGTCGTAAAAATAAACTGACTGTTTCCACCGCGCTGGCAGCGGCAACCTGTTCGCTCCTCGGCACCTCTTTGCCCACGATCGTCGACGCGCAGGAAGAGGGCGACTGGGATTTCAATACATCGATTCTGTACTACGGCGAGGATAACAATCGCGTCAAGGACTTCAGCGTCAGCGCTATTGCAAAACGCATGTTTGCCGACGACCGCATACTCTCGCTGGGGCTGACGGTCGACGGGTTGACGGGCGCAACGCCCAGTGGCGCCATCCGGCAGGATGTCGCGCAGACTTTCACGCGACCCTCGGGTAACGATGCGTACGTCGTGCCGGCCGGCGAATTGCCACTGGACGACACGTTCAAGGACACCCGCGTGGCATTGTCTGCGGCCTGGCAGCAACCGTGGGGTGACAGGAACCTGCTCAGTGCAGGTGCCAGCCTCTCGAAAGAATACGACTATCTGCACCTCGGTGTGAACGCCCGGATCGCGCGCGATTTCAATCAGCGCAACACGACATTGTCGGCCGGTTTCGCGTACTCGAGCGACCAGCTCGACCCGGTTGGCGGCGCGCCCATGCCACTAACTCCCATGCTGGATGTGGGTGACACGAGTAATCGCAACGGCAAACAGGATAAGGACGTTCTCGATCTCATCGTCGGCGTGTCGCAGGTCATCAACAGAGATCTCGTGGTGCAGCTCAACTACTCCTTTAGCCAGTCGGATGGCTACCTGACGGACCCCTACAAGGTACTAAGTCGTGTGGATGGCACCACCGGGGACAC
The DNA here is from genome assembly GCA_049667545.1 of Woeseiaceae bacterium. Classification (GTDB taxonomy): domain Bacteria; phylum Pseudomonadota; class Gammaproteobacteria; order Steroidobacterales; family Woeseiaceae; genus UBA1847. The sequence continues at coordinate 797 of JBATID010000334.1, read as the reverse complement.
ATTGTTACGAGCACCGACAGGACCTGGCGTGGCAGGACCGTCGCACCAGTTTCTGTTTGAGAGTCGCCCGGACGAGCGCACAAAGCACAGCGTGTACGCGCAGGCGAAGTACTACATGAATGGCAAAGTGCTGGATGCCTCGTACCGGTACATGACTGATGACTGGGAGATCGATTCGCACACGGTCGATCTGCGCTACCGAATTCCTTTCGCCGAGACGCGTTATCTCGAGCCGCACTTGCGCTTTTATACCCAATCGGAGGCCGAGTTCTTCCACCTCAGCCTGCCGGACTCGCAGCCGCTGCCCACGTTCGCCTCGGCGGACTACCGCCTGGGTAATTTCGACGCGGTTACGGCTGGCGTGAAATACGGCTGGAAGACGCGCAACGACAAGGACATGAGTGTCAGGGTGGAGTGGTATCAGCAGTCCGGCAGCGTGCCGTCGGGCCAGATTATCGGCAACCAGGCCGGGCGCGATAATTACCCCGACCTGGCGGCGTTAATCGTGCAGTTCAGTTATCGCTTCTAGCGCGTTGCCCGCGCATCGCACTATCGATCTGCGCCCGGCCGGCAACACCTGGCTGGGGCGCTTTCGCGCGATGGGCAGCCCCTGCGAACTGGTCTGTGAAACGCCGCGACGGTCGCTGGCACTGGCGCTCACTGAGCGGGTGGCCGCCGAGGCCTGGCGCATCGAGGATAAATTCAGCCGGTACGTCGACGGCAATATTGTTCATCGGATTAATTCGGCAGACGGACTGTGCCGCGAAGTTGATGACGAAACGGCCCAGCTTCTTGAC
>JBATID010000333.1:0-4733 GCA_049667545.1 Woeseiaceae bacterium | reverse complement strand
CACTGGTTCGGCCCCAGCGGCGACCCCAGGGCCGCCGGCATCGGCACGACCGAGGCGATCATCAGCACCTGGAGTGGTCACCGGGAGGTCATTTTTGACCAGGGCGCGCTGGCAGCAGACTGGTCGACACCGCCATTGGCCTAGATCGCCAAAAAGCCCGATTTCGCCTATTTATCAGCGCTATACTTACCGGCTAGCCTGAGGATTGTCATGCAGCCCCATCACGATGTCATCGCCGAAGTTATGAATTTGCCGGACGGGCCGCAAGTTGGCGCGTTATTCGACTTTGACGGCACGTTGATATCCGGCTATTCGGCCGTGGCCTTTCTGCAGGAGCAGGTAAAGCGCGGCCACCTGTCACCGCGTGAGCTTCTGGAACTCGTCGGCGCGATGGCTAACTTCGGCTTTGGCAATATGGGCTTCTCCGCCATGATGATTGCCGCCTCCCAGTTTCTGCGGGGCATTCGCGAGGACAGTTACGCCAATTTTGGCGAGGAATTGTTCCAGTCGCACCTGGCCCGCCAGATCTATCCGGAATCGCGGGCACTGGTGGAAGCGCATCTGAGCAAGGGCCATACGGTCGCAATCATTTCGTCGGCGACTCCCTACCAGGTCAGGCCGGCCGCCCGCGACCTTGGTATCGAGCATGTCCTGTGCACGGAGCTGGAGGTTCAGAAAGGTTATTTTACCGGCGTGGTAATGAAGCCAACGTGTTTCGGTGTCGGTAAGGTCACGGCCGCCGAATCCCTGGTCCGGCAATTCGGGGTCGATCTCGACCAGAGCTTCTTTTATTCGGACAGCTATGACGACATTCAGCTGCTGGAACGCGTTGGTAATCCCCGGCCGCTGAATCCGAGCAGCAGACTCATGGCGATTGCAGAACGCGAGGGCTGGCCGATACGTCGTTTCGGCAGCCGCGGCTACACACGTCCGTCTGACTGGTTGCGCTCGCTGATGATGCCGGCGAATTTCATTGGCTCGTTCCTGGCGGGTCTTCCTATCTGGGCGCTCACGGGCTCCAAGCGCGACGCCCTGAATTTTTCCGTGTCGCTGTTTGCCGATACTGCCAGTGCGCTGATTGGGCTCAATCTTAAAATATCCGGAGAACAGCACCTGTGGTCACATCGGCCGGCCGTGTTTGTTTTCAATCACCAGAGTAATGTCGATCTCGTCATTGCCGCGCGTCTGCTGCGGCGCGACATTACCGGTGTTGGCAAGCGCGAGATTCGTGACATGCCAATCATCGGCCGCATTATGGAGGGTGCCGGCGTGGTGCTGATCGATCGCAAGAACACGACCAGCGCCATTGATGCAATGAAACCGCTCGTCGATGCCATGCGTGTCGAGGGCAAGTCAGTTTGCCTCTCGCCGGAAGGCACCCGGACCATTGGTCCCAAGCTGTCCGAGTTCAAGAAAGGCGCCTTTCATCTGGCCATGCAGGCCGGCGTCCCGATGATACCCATTGTGATCCACAATTCGGGCGACGTGCAGCCGAAGGGCGACTTTCTTTATCACCCGGGCACGGTCGAGGTCGAGGTATTGCCACCGATCGATACATCAGGTTGGACCGCCAGGACAGTCGATGACCACGTTGCCGAGGTCAGGGGCCTGTTCCTGACGACCTTGGGCCAGAAATCGGCCCCGAAGATCGCGCCGGCGACCGCAGCCAGGGTCGAAGCCGAAACCAGGACCGAAGTCGAGACCAGGACCGAAGTCGAGACCAAACCCACGGCCAAGCCCAAGCCCAAAGCAAAGACCAAAGCCAAAGCCAAAGCCATGACCCGGGAAACACCGCGCCCGCGCAAGAAGGTAAACGGCCAGACCGCCAAATCGACAGGGCGTGACGCTGCTGCAGGTAGGGCGCGTGAGTGAGCGCCAGCCCGTGGCCCGCTAACCACACAGGAAGCATCGTGTTCGTGCTCGATGCGGCGCATCCGGTCGAGCAGCGTCACCTGGAAGCATGGCTGGATCGCGGGCGCGCCAAACTTAGAAACCCGGCAGACGCAGAGCGCGTCGTCGTGCCGATCGCCGATTCGCCCGAAACAATCCCGCTCGACAAACTGCGGCAAGTCGTGAACCGCGCAGCCGGGACGCTGGTTATCCCGGTGCGGATCGTCTGGTTAAAAGGCCTCGACGTAAAAAGCACGACGCCGAGATTTCGCGATTTGATATTTGGCAACCCGCGTCATCCCGGGCCGTCAAAAGCGCGTCGTCTGCTGAAGAAACATCCAATGCGGGCCAAGTGTATTAGCGGTAAGCCCGCAACGCTGCAAGACCTGACGGATCGGTTGCACCATCGGCTGGGCGTGCCTCCCAGCCCCGAGCAGCTCGCTGAATTTGTCGGCGGGCAGGCCGGCATAGCGCTCGATATCGCCGAACGGCGGTTGCGCGGCAGCCGTTACAAGGTCCCGCGACGTGTTGCCAGCAACCTGCTTTCGAGTCGCGAATTCGTTGCCTCCATGCGTGTGCTCAGCGAACAGACCGGCAGGTCTATGGATGACCTGCGCGATGACGCGAACGGCATATTTCGTGAACTGATCTCGGTACCGCGACCGTTTTGGCTCGATGTTTCTTACCTGCTGAACAGGCTGATCTCGTCCCTGGGCTACGACAAGGAAATTGTTGTGGATGAATCCGCGCTGCAACGCGTTCGCCAGATAGCGAAGGAACATCCGACAGCGATTCTCTGCACGCACAAAACGCACGTTGATTTCCCCGTCTTGAACAAGGTTTTCTTTGATCACGATTTCCCCGCTCTCCATACGATGGGTGGGGTCAATATGGCCTTCGGCGGCCTTGGCTTCCTGGCGCGCCGGGCCGGCGTCATTTTCATTCGGCGCAGCTTTCAGGACGATTTACTCTACAAACTCATTCTGCGCCATTACATCGGCTACCTGATGGAAAAGCACTTTCCGCTGAGCTGGGCGTTCGAAGGCACCCGTTCACGCGTTGGCAAGTTGGTGCCGCCCAAATACGGCATATTGAAGTACGTCATAGAAGCCGCACATGCGAACGATGCGCGAATGCTGCACGTCATTCCCGTCGCGATTAACTACGACCTGATTAACGATGTACGCGACTACGCCCGGGAACAGGCGGGCATCAAGAAACGACCCGAAAGTCTCAGCTGGTTTATTGGCTACCTCAGAAGCCTGAAAAGGCCGATGGGGCAAATTTACATGGACTTTGGCGAACCAGTGGTCCTGGACAGGGCGCCATCGGGCGAGGATCGAGTCACGTTGTCGAAAATTGCGCTGCAGGTCGGTGTCGCGGCCAACCAGGTAACGCCGATCACGCTGGCATCGGTAGCGACGATGGTGCTGCTCGGCTGCGCGCCGCGTGCCTTAACGCGCGGTGAGTTGACCCGGAAAATCGCTCGCGTAATCTTCTGGGCACAGGCGCGCGATATCAAAATCACCAGTCATTTTGAGATCGAGAACGAGGCTGAGCTGGCCGCATTGGCCGACGTGCTGGTAGATCGCAGGCTGGTGACACGTTATGACGACGGTCCCGAAACCGTTTACGGCATTACCCAGAAGCAGGAAGCCGTGGCGAGCTATTATCGCAATACCACGATTCATCACTTTGTCGCCAAAGCCATTGCGGAGCTGGCGCTGTTTAGCGCCGCGCATGCCGGCCAGTCACGACTGCAATTATTCTGGAACGAGGTTGACAAGCTTCGGGATTTGTTCAAATTCGAGTTCTTTTACACGCCGACGCAGGAATTTCATGAAGAGATCCGCTGCGAACTGGTACGGTACGATACGGAGTGGGAACAGCGGCTTGAGCAACACGACGATTACGGACTGCAGCTTTTACGGGATTTTCGGCCTTTAATCGCGCATGCGACGCTAACCCAGTTTGTCGAAGCGTATTATGTGGTAGCCGACGTCATGACTATGACGCCGCACGAAGAAGCCCTGGCGGCGGAGGAATGCGTCAAGCGGTGTTTCCGCTATGGGCGGCAGGCCTACCTGCGGCGGCGCATCAGCAGCCAGGCGTCGATCGGCAAGCTGCTGTTTCAGAATGGCTACAAATGGATGGAAAACAAAGGGCTGACCGCGGCGGGCGACGCCAGTCTCGGTCAACAAAGAAAACAAACAAGTCAGGACCTGCGTGAATTGACGCATCGTCTGCAGAAGTTGCAGGCGCTCGCGCTCCCGGTCTGACGTCGGAGTAATGCACATGGACCAGTTGAACCCACAAGACGCCCAGTTCCTGTACCTGGAGTCAGACGATAATCTGACGCACCTGACGTCGATTTCGATCTTTGATCAGTCGACGGTACCGGGTGATGGCATCGTTCATTTCAAGGACATCCTGGAGCACGTTGAAAGTCGTCTGCACATGAGTCCGCTGTTTCGACGGCGCCTTGTGCACGTGCCGCTTGAGCTCGATTTTCCATACTGGGTCGATGACGAGTCTTTCGACCTCGAATATCACGTGCATCATAGCCGTCTTCCCGAGCCCAGCGACTGGCGACAGTTTTGCATCCATATGGCTCGCTATCATTCCCGGCCGCTCGACATGAAACGGCCGCTGTGGGACATGTATGTCGTCGAGGGTCTCGACAATATCGACTGGTTACCGAAGGGCAGCTACGCGCTCGCCACCAAGATCCATCATGCGGCTGTCGACGGCAAAGCCATCATGGATTTCTTCGGCGCAATGGCTGACATCGATAACAAAGGGACACCGGCGGTTCCCCTGCATATGGCGCCGCTGCACCGCAG
>JBATID010000332.1:0-6176 GCA_049667545.1 Woeseiaceae bacterium | reverse complement strand
GTTCCCGATGGATCCGGTGATATTCAGTGGGCGGTTGTCCGTGGAAGAGCTGAAATACGACAAGCCCGGCGAGTACGAGGCGATGGTGGAATCCGGTGAGCTGGAGAATAATCTCGTGAAAGCTTTCCCGGATGCCAAGGAACGCGGCGTGCGGATATTCGGTTTCGCAGCACTTACCTTCGGGCTGGTCCTGCTGGGCCTGATCGTCTACACAATGCTGTTCGGCTACCGCTAAGATCGCAGCGGTACGGAGACCAGCGGTTTCTGAGAACGACCCCGGACTGTGGGCTTACAGTCCGGGGTCTCTTTTCAATTAAGGGTTACGGCGGTGTCGCCCCCGGTTGAAACGTTTGCAGTGCCCTAAAGCTAGTTGTCCCGCTGATCTGTCGGGTCTTGAGTTATGACCTCGCCACGTTCTTCAGCTCGTGAGAACGGTGGCTTGCCCGTCAACCACGCCGTATCCATTGGATATACCGCCGGATCGAAGATGACGAAATAGAAGTGCCAGATGAGAATGGCCAGCGTTGCCAGTATTGCCTCCAGGAAATGCAATACGTTGGCGGCCTCCGGTACCCAACCGGGGAGCCATGCCAAAGTGAAGTTCTCGAACCATAGCAGTAACCCAGTGACAGCCGTAACCAGCGTGCCCCACAGCGCGGCCCAGTATTCGACCTTTTCCACGTAGCCAACGCGCACCGGCGCGGGTGGCTCCGGCCGGCGTCCGAGGTTGTACCACAGCCGGTGGACGAACTCGCGGAAGTCGGCTGTCTTCGGCAGAAACGCCGACATCTGGCTACGCGCGCGTGCACTGATGGCGAGATGCCCGAAGTGGAAGAAGCAGGCACCCATCAGGCCGACAGCGGCGATGCGGTGCGTGACTCCGCGGAACTCGCCGTCAAAGCCCTGCAGCAGCACCGCCCACCAACTCTCTGGATAGCTCAACGCAAACCCGGTGTAGACCAGGACGATGAAGCTCAAGGCGGCAAGGCCGTGTGTAAACCGGAACGGTCGCGACATGCGTTCCATGATCATTTCTTGCTCGCGAGGTCTGCGCCGCCACAACGAGTAGGTGCGAGTCTTTTTGCCCAGGTCGAGCAGGTTGTGCAAAAGCATGCCAAGCACAGTGACCCAGATTAACGGGATATAGATGAGCCTGATCCAGTGCGCGACGATGTTGAGTGTTTGGTCTTGCTCTGTGTGTACAGGCGCGATCGCGAACCGGCTGCCGGCACCCACATGGCATTTACCGCAGGTCTCGGCCAGGTTGTCCGGATGAGTGTGGGAGGCAGCATCGCTGGACGGCAGGATGTTGTGTACCCCGTGGCAGCTGGCGCAGTTTGCGACCTCCAGCACGCCGCCGCGGGCGGCAAGACCGTGGTAGCTGTCTTCGTAGGAAGGCACCTGGTCCGCAGCCAGACCGTATTTCTCGCCGAGCCGCACATCCGAATGACAGGGGCCACACACCTGGATTGGAACGTTGGTTGCAGATACGGGAGAGCCTTCCGCGGCCACTCCGAGAATGCGGTGCTCACCATGACAATCGGTGCAAACGGGCGAATCCGCTACGCCGTTGTAGGCGGCCAGACCATGAATGCTGTTGTCGAACAAAGCGGTAATTTCTGCATGACACGTGCCACAAGTGGCCGGCACATTCAGTCGATAGATCGAAGACTCCGGGTCCGCGGCCTGCAACGGCGAATGAGCCGTATGGCAATCGCTGCAACTCGCTCCATGATTGCCACGGTCGACCTCAGCTGCATGCACGCTGGCGGTGTAGGCCGCGATCGGGCGAATCGTGCGCACGCCAGCGGGGGCCGGCTGCCCGGAGCCATGGCAGATACCGCAAGTTTCCCCCTGGCGATGCTCGTTCATCGGTGACGAGGGGTCGGTCACCGCCACCATCGTATGTGTGTCGCCGTGACACGATGCGCATGAGGGTAGTTCCATACCTTCTGAGTGCCGCTCCCCATCTACGCCATGCACGCTCACAGCCTGTTCAGCGCGAATCTCGGCATGACAGCCACCGCAGTCCACCGGATCGAGCCCGCGCCTGTGGCTGCGCTCGTCGGCGCCGACGTGGCACTCGAGGCATTGCGTCGAGCCGTGCGGCGTGCTCTCGAAAAGAGCAAGATCGACCTCGTGGCAATCGTTACAGGGATTGGTCCCCTCGGCATCTGCCGCCTGCAGCGCGAGCGGCAGGCAGGTGAGGAGAACGGCGGCGGCGGCGAATGTACGCATGGGAATGCCTTGGTTTGGTCTTCGTTTGGCGCTCAGAGGTTCCTACAAATTATGAGCCTTCTCCGGTGAGATCCCAATACTCTTTGACTGCGCCAAATACGGATTTCCGTGCTACTTATACGTGGTCTATCATCGGCCTCGTTCTTGTAATTTGAATTCGCTTGGCAACGTTGAATAATCCGGGTAAAAGAACACCCGATCCGCCATTAGAATAATCCACCATTAGAATTAAAAGGATACTTGTGTTCAAAAACTTCCTGGCATCGATCACGCATAACCGCATGAGCCTCGTGGGCACGGCCATCGCGATCATGGGTCTGGTGCTGATCATCAGCCTGTTCGTCATGGAGCAGCTGGGTTTTGAGGGCGGCCCGTATCTCGGCATCCTGACCTACCTGGTACTGCCGATGATATTCGTCACGGGGTTGATTCTGATTCCGATCGGTGCCGTCTTGTATCGCCGCCGCATGCGGCGCACGCCGGGCGCGGAGTCGACGCCTTTGATGCCGATATTCGACTTCAATCAGCCGAAGACCCGACACTGGATGATGGTTTTCGTCGCTGCAACGATGCTTAATATCGTCATCGTGGCCGGCGCCACATACAAGGGCGTCGAGGTCATGGAGTCAGTGGAGTTTTGTGGCATGGCATGCCATTCGGTGATGGAACCGGAACACACGGCCTACCAGCGATCGTCGCATTCGCGGGTGAGCTGCGCCGAATGTCACATTGGCCCCGGCGCTGACTGGTTTGTGAAGTCCAAGCTCGACGGTGCCTGGCAGCTGGTAGCGGTTGCATTTGATCTTTACCCACGACCGATTACGACACCACTGCACGATCTGCGCCCGGCTCGCGAGACCTGCGAGCAGTGCCACTGGCCCACGCGCTTCGTTGGTGACAGGCTGAAGATCAAGACTCACTACGAAGAGGACGAGGCGAATACGGAATTGACGACGGCGCTGTTGCTAAAGGTCGGCGGCAAGGCAGGTCGGAAATCGTCAGGAATTCACTGGCACGTGGACAGGGGTGTGAAAATACGATACCGGTCGGACGAATCGCGTGAGGAAGTGTACGAGGTCGAGTACACGAATGCGAGCGGCGACGTGAAAGTGTTTGCGGATCGCAAGGCGCCGGAGGATGGCGGCACGTGGCGGGAAATGGATTGTGTCGATTGTCACAATCGGCCCAGCCATAACTACCAGGCGCCGGATTCAGAAATTGACACCGCTATGCGCGATGGGCTGATCGACAAGACGCTGCCTTTCGTGAGACGTGAAGCGCTGCGCATTATCGATGCCGAGTATGCCTCACACGAGGATGCTCGCGAGGTCATCACGGCCGAGCTGAATCAGTATTATCAGGACAATTACCCTGACGTTGCTGAGGCCAGGGCCGACGACATATCTGCAGCCGCTGTGGCGCTTGGCGATATTTACTCGGTCAACGTCTTCCCGCAAATGAAAGTGTGGTGGAACACGTATCCGGAGCACATCGGGCACGAGCGTTCCGACGGCTGTTTTCGTTGCCACGGCAAGAAATTACGAACCGCCGAGAGAGAGACGATTTCCCGTGATTGCGATACCTGCCACTCGATCCTCGCCGAGCGTGAGGAGAACCCAGAAATCCTGACACAGCTGAATCCCTGACGATGAATACCAAAGCGACATCGATGCGGAGCGCACAGCCCAGCGCACATACGGCGGCGCGTCGCCAACTGATCTATGAAGTAATAAGCGGTGGCAGCGGCCTGTTGCTGGCACTGTTCATGTGGGGGCACGTGGTACTCGTTGGCTCGATCCTGACCGGCGAACGCGGCTTCGACTGGATGGCGACAATGCTGGAGGATTATTACATCGCCCAGCCCACAGTGTTCGCCATCTTTACGTTGTTCCTGGTACACGCGGCGTTCGCGGCACGCAAGATCCCGGCGCAGCTGCGCGAGCGTAAACGTATTTTGGCACTGGCCAAAGGGCTTAGTCAGTCGGGTCGGGAGAAAGTAGCAACCCGCACCGAGTATTCACCGTTCCGGCCGCATGTCGAGTCGCTGCTTTGGATCTGGCAGGTACGCACCGGCATGATCATGCTGGTGCTTGGCAGCTTTCACCTGGTGTTGCTGGCTATGGATATTTTCACGCCGCTGTACGGTGACATTGCCGGCATCGAGTCAGCGACCTCGATGGCGAGAGTCAGTGCCGGCCTCTGGTTGCCGTATGCGGTACTGCTGCTGTGTGTTGAGTTTCATGCCGGTGTTGGCCTGTACCGGCTGGCGATCAAGTGGGGTGCGGACCTCTGGATGTCTCGCCAAACGATGCACCGCATTGAGCGGGTCATTTTCTGGGTCGTGCTGGGGTTGGGCTCCGTCACGCTGATCGTGCTGGCGGGCTGGATAGACCCACCGCTGGCATTCTTGCTCGACGGAGCATCGACATGAATGCGCGCCTGATTACGACTGACGTACTCGTGGTCGGTGGTGGCCTGGCTGGCGAGCGATGCGCCATTGAAGCGGCGGCCGCGGGACATGAAGCATTGATCCTGTCCCTCGTTCCGCCCCGGCGCAGTCACAGCTGTGCAGCTCAGGGTGGCATGCAGGCATCGCTCGGCAATTGTGCCAAGGCCGAGGGTGATAACCCGACCGTGCATTTTCTCGATACGGTGCGCGGGTCGGACTGGGGTGCGGACCAGGAAGTCGCCAACATCTTCGCTGACGAGGCGCCGATCGCGGTGCGCGAGCTTGCGCACTTCGGTGTCCCCTGGAGCCGTGTGCGCGGCGGCAAGAACAAGTACTTCATCAAGGGTGAGCACGTCGAGATCGACGAGGCGCTGGAGAATGACGGGCTGATTGGCCAGCGTGATTTCGGCGGCACCGCCAAGTGGCGCGCATGCTATGCGGCTGCCGGCACCGGTCACGCCGCATTGTATGCGGTGGACAGCGAGGTGGTGCGGCTGGGTATCACGGTGCGTGATCGCACCGAGGTTGTTTCACTGATCCATGATGGCAGTCGCTGCCTCGGGGCCGTCGTGCGCTGCTTGAGGACCGGCAGCCATTTTGCCGTGATGGCGAAGGCCACCGTGATCGCGACCGGCGGTTACGGGCGCATTTACGGGCAGTACACGACCAACGCGGTCATCAACGAGGGTACCGGCGCGTCGGTTGCGCTCGATACCGGGATCGTGCCGCTTGGCAACATGGAAGCCGTGCAGTTCCATCCCACGACGCTTTCTCCGAGCGGTATCCTGGTTACAGAAGGCTGCCGCGGCGATGGCGGCTACCTGCTTGACAAGAACATGCATCGATTCATGGTCGAGAAGGAGCCTGCCAAGCAGGAACTGGCCAGCCGCGACGTCGTGTCGCGACATATGCAGCAGACCATGCGTGACGGCAACGGCGTGGATTCCCCCTACGGGCCGCACCTGTGGCTCGATATTCGCCACCTGGGCGAGGAGCACCTGCGCACCAAGCTGCTGGAGGTCTGGGACATTTGCCGCGATTTCGCGGGAATCAGCCCGGCCGAGGCGCTGATTCCGGTGCGGCCGACACAGCACTACTCAATGGGTGGCATTCGTGTCAATAAAGATGGCGAGGCGTACGGGCTTGCCGGTCTGTTCGCCGTTGGCGAGGCCGCCTGCTGGGATATGCACGGCTTCAACCGACTGGGTGGCAACAGCCTGGCCGAAACGCTGGTATCGGGACGGATCGTCGGCCGACGTGTGGCCGAGCACGCCGCAGCCGTGTCATTGCGTGCCGATACCGGTATTGCATTTGACGCGCTCGCCGCTGCCGAAAAACGCGCAGAGGACTGGCTGGCGCGCAGCGGCAGCGGTCGCAACGTGTACGAGATTCGTGATGCGCTCGGCGACGTCATGATCGGCAAGGTCGGCATTTTCCGAACGGGTGACGAACTGAACGAAGCCGTCACCGAGATCGGTCAGTTGCTGGA
>JBATID010000331.1:0-7317 GCA_049667545.1 Woeseiaceae bacterium | reverse complement strand
CGTGTTGGCAGCAAGGCCTTTAACCTTGAACAGCAACGCGTCATATGCGGTCGCAAAGCCGGGCGTGAAGCCCACTATGCCGAATTGACCCAGAGAGCCTCCGCCATAACCACCGCCCGGCGTTACCGCCACTACGTTGCCGTACGAATTGTCACCTGCAAATGCATAATCGTTACTGCCGCCGGTTCCAAACGCCTCGAAACCGGTGAAATCAGTCCCTGCAACCAGGTCCGGCGTCGATCCGTCAGCCGCAATAATGACTGCCGAAGGCACCTCGCCGCCCATTGCTGGATCAGGAGGCGGCGCATCACCCGCGAAATACAGGTTGTCGAGGAAGACCGTGCCATTTCCGTCGAACTTCAACTGTATGAGATTGGTGAGGTCAACACCCGCAAACTCGGTCAGCGGGATGTCCACGCTGACCCAGCTGTTCGCCGCAACCGGCACCGCGTAAGGTGTCTCAGCACCCGGACTGATCAAGAAAACATTCAGCGCCGTGGAATCTGCCGTCCAGACGTCCAGATGCAGATAGCCCTTATCCGACACGTCCTGGGGATTACTCTCGAAATCTATTCCCTGGTAGTTCAGACCGGCGTACTTCAGCATCTGGTTACCGGCGATCGCCGCCAGCGAATACACTGTCGCCTGGCCCCAGTCCGGGTTGTAATTGATGTCGGTTATGTCGTCATACGAATCGCTAAATAGCGAAATCACGCCAGCAGGATCTTCTGTAGGTGTCGGCGCCGATACATTGGGCTCCGTCGCCACACCGCCATCCGGATCTTCGCCCGAGTAAACCCGAACCCAGTCGACCGACATTGTTGCCGGCCACGGAGTCGTGCCGTTCGGAGACCCTGGAAAATTACCGCCAACAGCGAGGTTTAGAAGAATATGGAAATTTTGGTCGAACGGCGCAGGAAAATCTTTACCGTCAGCTGATGAATCCCAGGAGTTCTGCATCGCGTACAGCTGACCGTTGAAATACCAGCGGATCTCGGTTTCGTCCCATTCCAAAGCGTAAGTATTGAAGCTTTCGGTGACATCGACCGAGGGAGTATAGTTTACTGACGTGGATTGATTAGCCGGGAACTCGCCACCGTAGTGGATCGTCGCAAAAATCTCATTGTCGTTGGTGCCGTCCAGATTGATGGCCTCGACGATATCGATCTCACCGATGGCCGCCCAGACGCAAGGGTCGCCGCCGCATTGGTACTCGCTGTCCTGCGACAGCATCCAGAACGCCGGCCAGAGTCCCTGGCCCGAAGGCATTTTGATACTTGCCTCGATGCGGCCGTACTTGAACGCAAACCGATCCTCGGTGTTGATTCGCGCCGAGGTGTAGTTGAAATCCCCGAAAGTCTCGCGGCGCGCCGTAATCTCTAGCACGCCATTTACAATCATGGCGTTGTCAGGCAGGTAGTACTGCAGCTCGTTGTTGCCCCAGCCGCCTGGCAGGCCCTTTTCAGTGCCATCGCCGGTGGCGAAGAACCAGACCTCCGGGTCAATCTCCGGCCCATCGAACTCCTCGCTGAAGACCAGCGTCAGCTGGTCACCCTCGGATACCGGGAACGTGTCTGGAATAACAAGCGTCGGACTCGCGAGGTTCAGGTTTCGCTGCGGTCCATTTTCAACCGTTGGAACATCATCTACGACGTCGACTTGTGACAGCTGTGCCTGACGGTCGTCAGAACAAGCGGAAAGGACCAGTAATGCGGCGAACGATACTGCTACTCGCAGTGATGCAAGTGAACGAAAAATCATGAATAACCCCCGACAACACGGAAACGGCGAAATTAGCCGGCTTTTCTTGCTCTTGGAGGAGGAGAATAGACCGTCTCTGACAGCGTTGTCAATTTTGTTGGATTTGGCGTACATCTGCCCCATATTTGGGCATTCGGATGCAAGGATTGTTGCGCTGACGCAACAGTTGCTTTTGCTAGGCGCCCTGAATAGAGCGATGGGCGGCCAGTGCCCGCGCCGCCTCATCCGGGCAATAGCTAGTGGGGCGCGGCCATGTGTCCGCGCCCCTGTTGTTCTTATTGGTCGCCTGAGCCCTCATTACGCACAGTCGTGCGCTGGCTGGCGATGGTCATTAAACCACTCACGCGGTTTCTGCTCGGGGGAATTTCGGGCCTGGCGAATACGCTCATCCCGGATTTTGTTGATCCGGTCATCAGCGATAGCCGGTGCAGGGACAAACGACGTGATCGCCGTCATGCCGCCGAGGCTAAAGGCAAAAGCATCTCGTGCTTTATTGGCTTTCCCAAACATGGTCAGTTCTCCTTAACGAACGATGTTTCATATCTGCCGAGCCCGGCTTATCGGGTCGACATATGCACACTAAGGATCGCGGCCAGAGACCTCAAACGAAAAAAATTCAGGTCTGGGTTGAGAAAAACTTACACGGATTCGGCGAAGTTGCTGACTATCCACTGGCGCAGTAAGGAGACGCTTTCATCATCGGCGCGGTCTTCAGTACACACAAGGTAATAGCTGACATCCGCGACGTATTCTTCCTTGAACAAGCGCACCACACTGCCCTCTGTGAACCAGAGTTCGCCTATTGGGACAGGCACCAGGGCAGCACCAATGCCACGCTGAGCTGCCCGCACGACAGCGATCATCGAATCGAGTCGAGTAACTTTGCTGTTTTCCGGCAGTTCGATGCCTGCCGATTTCGCCCACTTCTTCCAGGCCTTCGGGTGCGATTCATGAACGACAATCGGAAACTCGCTGACAATTTTCTTTTTCCTGACGCGCAGCGCCTTCTTGAACTCAGGGGATCCCGCTGGCGCCATCCTCAGCGGGAACAGCAGGTTCGACGGCATATTGGCGGGCGGCGATCGAAACAGGCGTATCGACAGATCTGCATCTGTCGGGTGTTTCTCTGACGACTCGTCGCTTGTGCCCACCTGAATGTCGATCTCGGGATGTTTTGCAGTGAACTCGCTAAGGCGCGGCACAAAGTATTCGCTTGCGAAGAACGGTTGAACAGAAATTCGTATGGAACTGCTGACGGCGCCCTTCCTGTATTTCGCTGTCGCAGCGTCCAGCTGTTCGATCAATGGGCTGACTTCGTCATAGAGTGACTGACCGGTTTCAGTGAGTTTGAGCTCCCGACTGTTGCGATCGAACAGGTGCTCCCCCAACTCCTCTTCAAGGCTCTTGATTTGATAACTAACGGCGGACGCCGTTATGAATAACTCTTCGCCAGCCGTCCGGAAACTCTCGTAACGCGCCGCGACACAGAACGTGCGCAAGCCGCGCAAGGAAACTTTGGATGAGTTAGGCATTGCGTGTCAGTACTTGCCCTGCGTCGACGCGCGCTGCATCACCTGCTTCGGTGTGCGGTCAACGAAGAAGATACCCCAGTGCTTCTCGGCGCCGCGCGGATTGAGGGGATTGCCCTTCCACGGCTCGTCGAACGCCTCGAAGAAGAACACGGTGACGTTTTTGTCGGTCGCCCAGTCATTGAGTTCGCGAAAATAGCGTGTCTGGTTTGCCTCGCTCGCAGTATCTTCAAATTCGACTGCGGTGGTCGCCCAACCCGCCTCCAGGATCGCCAGGGGCTTACCCGGCAAGGCATTGCTAACGCCGACCATGTTTTCGATCGTGTAGGGCATCGCTTCATCGATGCTCTTGTTTTCCCAGGCGGGGTACGTATGCACGCCTATGAAATCGAGCTCCGCGGCAAGCGGGGCGCCATCCTGAATCCACCATTCATAGTTATCGGCAACCGTCACCGGCTGCTCGATGGCAGCTTTAACCTGGCGTACATAGGCAATGACTGTCTCGAGCGGCACCATGTGATCGTTCCACTCGACCAGCGCTTCGTTGCCGACATTGACGGCCACGACAATTTCCTCGTATTCATTGGCAAGATCGATGCCGCGCTGCAACTCAGCCGCATTGGCCAATGCATTCAGGGCGAGTTCCTCATCAGGTATCGGCTCGGTCAGCCACGGACAACCTTCATGGTTGCTGAACTCGGCCTGCAACCACATGCCGAGCAGCACTTTGATGGGAAGATTGTGTTTGCGAATCAGCTCCAGCGTCGTCACCGAGTTCTCACCGGAATCGTAGAGCCGGAGCAGTTTGAAATCGTGCTCGAGCAGGATTTTGAGATCCTCGAGAATCTCCTCATCGCTCGGATTAACAGCGCCTTCTCCCCGGTCCGGGTGCTGGCCCTCGCGAAACCCTGAATAGGCCATCGCCATGACTTCGTTTGTAAGCAGCGCATCAGGTGACTGCCGGGCGAAACCATCCACGGACGTAGCCGGATAATCGTCTGAGCCGGACGAACAGCCCGCCAGCAGCACAACGGCCAGTAATTTGCATAACGTCTGTTTCATTTTTGTCATTCTTTCATGCCTTCAGAAATTCCTTCGGTAGCGGCGACCCGTACCCACGTTTCCGAACTCACCTGATCGCGCAGCTGCAACAAATCCTCAAGCGCGTCGAGGTCGCGGTCAGGATGCGCCGTCATCAGCGCCTCTGCCATCGGCACGGGATTAAGGTCATTCATGAAGTCCACCGTCTGGTAGTTGTATGGAATCGACGAGCCGAGTGGCGCGACCAATTCGTACATTCCCCAACCGGATCGATGTCCGCCATCGATAAGAGCCTGATGACCGGGCTTGAAAACCCGCCTTTCCATGCGCTCATACATATCCGGGTCGCCTGCATACATCTTGTTGACAACGGCATAGCGATGACTTGTTGCAGCAATATGATCAACCGTCAGCCACAGATGCGTGGCCATGTGCTTGCGCGCCTCCCAGGTGCTCGCCATCGCCTGTCGCAAATTACGGTCGGGATACACGGCCGCGAAGACCTCTTCGAAAGCGGGGTCCGCATTGAGTTGCTCAGCCCCGGTAAACACCGTCACCGTGTAGAAATCACAATTCGTTCGATCTCCATACAGCACCCGGTACAAGGCCCAACTGCTGATTTTTCCCTGCTCAACCCGTCGCTGGTGCATGGGTTGCCAGAGTTTGACTTCAATATCAGCGTAGTCCGGTGCTGTCGATTTCATGCAGTCGACCGACACATACTGCGGCGGTGGTTCGTCCTCTTGTGCGAACGTCGCGCCCGGCAGCACGAATACGGTCGCCGCGATACCGACTAGAAGCACACTTATACTTTTCATATCCCCTTCTCCTGTCACTGTTCGAGAGCCACTTCGTCAGCGCCTGACCAGGATCTTCTCAAGTTCTTCCAGCGAGCGACCCTTTGTTTCGGGCAATATGCGCATCACGATAACGAGACCGACAATGGCGAACAAGCCGTAGATGAGAAACGTCGTCGAGTTGCCCAGATTCTGGAGTTCCCAGGGAAACACGAGCTGGACGCCGAAACTGACGCCGGAGTTGATCAGACCCGCGAACGATATCGCCAGGCCCCGCAGCTGGTTTGGAAACAGCTCGGAAAACAAAACCCACATCACGGGACCCAGCGATATCGCGAAGCTCGCGACAAAGCCGAGTATCCCGACAAGAATCAGTGTCGGATTCATATCGATCGCGGCGCTGACGAACTGCGACTCATATTGATCGAAAGTCTCGGCGCCGACCGCCGCGGAAACCGCGTTTCTGAACGCTACGTCACTGTCGTAGACGACGTCTGTCAGCGACACAATCTGCGCCCGATCGACCGTTGCCGGCAGCAAGTCGATGGCCTCTTCATTAAGCGAATAAGTTGCCGCACCAAAACCGTAGGAAAGCGTCAGCATGCAGACCGCGATGCCGGTCAGGCCAAATCCCAATAGCGGTCTGCGCCCCAGCTTGTCGATCAATGCCATTGCCGCAACCGTAAACACCAGGTTCACGATGCCGACAAGAATCGCCTGCATGAACGAGGCGTCGGTGCCAATTCCCGATTGCTCGAAAATCATCGGCGCGTAGAAGAACACCGAATTGATTCCCGTGATTTGCTGCAGTATCGCAACAGCGACCCCAATGGTCAGCACCAGCCGCATTGCCGGCTTGAATAACTCCTTGATCGACGCACCCGCAAGCTCGGCGTCGGCCACCACGCTGGCGTGAATGACGGCCATATCTGCGCGGGCCTGTTCCGGACCACTGGCCCGCTCGAAAATCTCGAGCGCTTCGTCCTCTCTGCCGTGCATCGCGAGCCACCGCGGACTTTCTGGCACAAACATCAACGCAAAAAAGTATAGCAATGCCGGCAACGTCTCGACGCCGAGCATCCAGCGCCAGTTCCATTCGAAAAACCGCAGCGACTCCGCCCAGTCAAGCTCAGACTGACCCAGCTTGAGGATCAGGAAATTACTGAAGAACGCGACCGATATGCCGATGACGATATTCAGCTGATTGAATGACACCATGCGGCCACGCAGGTGGGCTGGCGCGATCTCGGCTATGTACATCGGCGCAATGATCAGCGCCGCACCGACACCGAATCCGCCGAGCATACGTGCGATGACCAGCGTCAGAAAGTTAGGCGCGACAGCAGACGCGATGGCGGACAGTGCGAACAGTGCCGCAGCGATCTTGAGCACGGGGCGACGTCCCAGGCGATCGCTGAGCGGTCCGGCGACCATCATAGCCAGCGTTGCGGTGAGTGTCAGCGACGCGACCGACCAGCCCAGTTGAATCTTCGTCAACCCGAATTCCGGCTCGATGAAACCGACTACGCCGGATATGACCGATGCATCGAATCCCATCAGGAAACCGCCGAGGGCTACGATCAACGCGACGGTCGTCGTAAATCGTGTGTTTTGGTTCATTACAAGTGTCCCGCGAATCAGACTTTGTCGACGATTCGAAATTCGGCGCGCAGATCGGTTGCGGAACTGCCGCCGATCCAGGCATGAAATTTGCCGGGCTCGGTCACGAGCTGCATATTGCGGCCATAGAATGCCAGATCTTCCGTATGCAGCTGGAACTCAACGCTGGCGGTCTGTCCAGGGTCCAAATGCACACGCTTGAACCCCTTCAACTCCCTGACCGGGCGCGTTACGTTGCCGACGAGGTCTCGAATGTAGAGCTGTGCGATCTCGACGCCCCTCATCTTACCGGTATTCGTAAGCTTCGCGCTGACAGTCACAGTATCGCCGAGCGCAATCGCGTCCTTGCTCACACGAATGTTCTCATAGGCGAACGTTGTGTATGACAAGCCGTAGCCAAACTCAAACAGCGGCTTGTACCCGGCATCCAGGTAATAGGCGGTCATCCCGAACGACGTCTGCGGCGCACGCGTGTCAATTTCGTCGATGTCCACGACCGTGTCCGGCGTGGGCGGCTTGCCGGTGTTCTTGTGGGCGTAATAGATGGGCACCTGCCCGACCAGCCTGGG
>JBATID010000330.1:0-2531 GCA_049667545.1 Woeseiaceae bacterium | reverse complement strand
GACGCAGTGAAAGGCGCGACCGTGGTGATGTTCCTGACGCCTGACATGGTGCAGAAGGCGCTTTACAACGTAGTCGTCGACGATATCGAGCAGGGAGCGACGCTGATGTTCGCGCACGGCTTTGCCGTGCATTACGAGCAGGTGCAGCCCCGCAGCGATCTCAATGTCGCTCTGATTGCCCCGAAGGGCCCGGGCGGCCTGGTCCGACGTCAGTATAAAGAGGGGCACGGCGTGCCCTGCCTGGTTGCTGTGCACCAGGATGCAACCGGCGATGCGCTGAAGATCGCCCTCGCCTATGCGTCTGGCATTGGCGGAGCTCGCGCCGGTGTCATCGAGACCACGTTTGCCGAGGAAACCGAGACGGATCTGTTCGGTGAGCAGGCCGTGCTTTGTGGCGGAGCGACCGAGCTGATTGTGGCCGGATTTGAAACGCTGGTCGAGGCCGGGTACCAGCCCGAAGTTGCCTACTACGAGGTCATGCACGAGCTGAAGCTGATTGTCGACCTGCTCCATGAAGGTGGCCTGCGCAAAATGCACAAGTTCATCAGCGACACCGCCGCCTGGGGCGACATGATCAGTGGTCCGCGTGTCGTTGACCATACTTCGCGCGCTGCGATGAAAGCCGTCCTGAACGATATTCAGGACGGTACGTTTGCGCGTAACTGGATTGCCGAAAACGAAAATGGCATGCCGGAGTTCAAGCGCATGATGAATGCGGACCTAGAGCACCCGATTGAAAAGGTCGGTGCCGATCTGCGCGGTCGCATGGATTGGCTGGAGGACTGAAGCAACTGTCCCGGATGAAAAGTCTTGCCTAGGAAGTAAACCGATGTCTGACAAACGCATTCGAATATTTGACACCACCTTGCGCGATGGCGAACAGGCGCCAGGCTGCAGCATGACGCTGCACGAAAAACTGCGGGTTGCCAAAGCGCTTGCGGAACTGAACGTCGACATCATCGAGGCCGGTTTTCCGGCCGCCTCACCGGGTGACTTCGAGTCGGTCAAAGCAATTGCTGATCGTGACTTTGGCCCGATTATCTGCGGACTTGCGCGCTGCAATGCGGGCGATATCCAGAAAGTCTACGAGGCAGTGAAAGGAGCTCGCAGACATCGCATCCATGTATTCGTCGCCACGAGCGCCATTCATCGCGAGCACAAGCTCAAGATGGCGAAGGAAGAAATCATAAAAAGCGCGGTCAGTGCCATCAAGCTGGCGCGTGAGCTCGTTGATGATGTCGAGTTTTCGCCGGAGGATGCCTCACGCACGGAATTGTCCTACCTCGCGGAGGTAGTGAGTGCCGCGATCGAAGCGGGTGCGCGCACAGTCAATATTCCCGATACGGTCGGCTACACTGTGCCCGCCGAATTCGATCGGCTTTTCCATTACCTGAAAGACAAGGTACCAGGCATCGATGACATCGTGCTCAGCGTGCATTGTCATGATGATCTCGGCATGGCGGTCGCGAATAGCCTGGCCGCAGTCAATGCCGGCGCACGGCAAATCGAATGCACGATTAACGGCATTGGCGAGCGGGCGGGAAACTGCAGTCTTGAAGAAGTCGTCATGGCAATCAAAACGCGTGCCGAATTTTTTGGCCTGGAAACGGGCATCGACACGACGCGCCTGTACCCGACGTCGCGACTGGTCGCCAGTATTACGGGTATGCATACACCCCGCAACAAGGCGATCGTCGGCGAGAACGCTTTTGCTCACGAGGCCGGCATTCACCAGCACGGCATGCTGCAGCATGCGTCGACCTACGAGATTATGCGGCCTGAGGATGTCGGTTTGAGCAAGTCGAACCTGGTGCTCGGCAAGCACAGCGGTCGGCACGCATTTCGTGATCGCGTCACCGAACTGGGTTTCGAACTGGACGAATTTGAAACCAACCGTGCGTTTCAGGAGTTCAAGAAGCTGGCGGACAAAAAGAAAGACGTCTATGACGGCGATATCGAGGCGATCATCATGAATGCCGATGGTGCTACGTCGGGTCCCTGGACACTCAAATCACTGGAGGTCCAGACGCACACGGATCAACCGGCAACGTCTGCCGTCACTCTGATCGGCGAAGACGGCGCGGAGACCATAGAGACAGCCCACGGCGACGGGCCGGTCGCGGCCGCCTTTCTTGCACTCGAAAAAGCGACGGGCGTTGAACTGACGCTCAAGAACTTCGAATTGCACAGCGCATCAATGGGTGAAGATGCGCAGGGTGACGTAACCGTTACTGTCGAATACGATGGCGCCAGCTATCGCGGTCGTGGCGCGAGCGTCGATGTCGTCGAAGCCGGCTGTCGTGCCTGCCTTGAGGTTATTAACCGGATACTTCGTCGCCAGCAAAACGGGCTCTCCGGCCCGGGCCGGCCAACGCCGGAACAGGCAACCATCTGACGCCTGCAATGAAGAAGACGTTATTTGAAAAAGTCTGGTCCGAGCATATCGTGGCCGCAGAGACTGCGGACACCCCTGCCGTCCTCTACATCGACCTGCATATCATTCACGAGGTCACGACGCCGCAAGCGTTTAC
>JBATID010000329.1:0-5904 GCA_049667545.1 Woeseiaceae bacterium | reverse complement strand
GTCATACCGCCCAGGCTGAATGTGAACGCGTCACGCGCCACTTTTGCTTTCTTAAACATGGTCTGTTCTCCTTAACGAATCATGTCCGTTACCACACGCCGAGACCGGTCTTCGGGCTCGACGTGCGAACAATAGGGGCGTGGACGCCGGACCTCAAACGAAAAGAACTCAAGGCAGACATGAGAAAAACTAAGGCTAAGGGGCCCTTGAAATCAGCAGCGTGCTTTGATCGCGGCGATGTGCTGCTGAAAAGTGCGGCTCACCGACAGCGGCATGACTTCGGACTCACGGCGGCCCGCTAACAGGTCGTTACCGACAGCGATTGCCTCAAAATCGTAGCCATGGGACTCGCGGTCGTCGACAAAACCGTCGACCTTCTCGTCAACGCGATACAGGTGACACTCGCGTGCCGCCCAGAAATCCGGAATGACAATATGACCCTGGTCGCCGATCACATACGTATGATTGGGCAGCTTGCAGCGAAATGATGTGGATAGCGCGGCGACGCAATCTTCATAGTTGAGAATTGCCACGACGTCGTCTTCGACACCGTTGGGTGCGCTGCGAGACACGACATCGATGCTGAGTGGATCGCTTCGTGTAAACAGGTACGCCATCGCGATCGGGTATATGCCCATTTCCGGTACTGCACCACCACCAAGCTCGGCGTTGTATTCGCGGCGCTCCGGCGAGTACGGCAGGAACGGGAAACCGAAGTCGGATTTAATGTGGCAGAGGCGACCGATTGCGCCCGCCTCCACCCAGTCGAGTGCTTGCCGAATGGCCGGCAGAAACCAGGTCCACATGCCCTCCATCAGGTAGCCGCCGGTTTCGGCAATGACCTTCGCCAGCGTATCGACCTCCTCTACAGAAAGCGTCAGCGGTTTCTCACACAGCACTGCTTTGCCGGCGCGCAGCGCAGCACACGAATTTTGCAGGTGCAGCGAATGCGGTGTTGCAACGTAGATGGCGTCGATGGCCGGGTCGGCGTACAGCTCCTCATAGGTCGAATACGCCTTGGGAATGCCGTGCCTGGCCGCGAACGCGGCAGCCGTCTCTTCAGAACGGGACGCTACGGCAGCAAGTTCACCGTTATCGACAAACGCCATATCGTCGGCAAACTGGTGGGCAATGCGCGCGGTACTTAGGATTCCCCAGCGAATTCTCCTCATCGTGCGCGAACCGGCGACATGATCTTCTTATTCACTAATCGTAGCGACGACAATATTTTTATTCACGCCCTCTCCCCCGACTCACTGGGATACTATACATGACGCCGACGCGGTATCAGTTATGCTGAACCTCCTGCAGGGACGGGTGCAAAGCATGAATTATAACGAGCACTTCAGGCTGGATAATTTCAAACGTTACGGTCTGCAATGTGGCCTGGCCGGACTCGCGGTACTGATCCTGCTCCTGGTGCTTGATGCCGTTACACAGACGGTATTGATCGCATCACTCGGCGCCAGCGCGTTCATCGCTTTTGCTGTGCCGCGCTCGTTGCACTCGGACCCTCGACACCTGGTCGGGGGCTACCTGGTGGGATTGATTTCAGGGGTAGTGATGTCCTTGCTCGAATCCGCTGTCGCCACCTCTGGCGCGTGGGAACACGCCGTCCTGGTCATTTTTGGCGCGCTCGCAATCTCGCTGGCCATGTTCAGCATGGTCGTAACGCGCAGCGAACACCCACCGGCCGCGGCACTGGCGCTCGGCCTCGTGCTCAATGAATGGAATCTTGCCACACTGTTCGTCATTTTGAGCGGCGTAATTCTGCTAAGCGTCATCAAGCAAATCGTGCTGCCCATGCTGATGGATCTTGTTTGAGAGAAACGCTACATCGAAGAGAAAATGGAATGATTCACCGCAAACGAGTTTCTGAACTGCTCGAAAAGGGGCATGAAACCGACAGGCCCAGCAAGATTGTCAACCTCATTCTGATCGTGCTGATATCGCTGAACGTGATCGCTATATTTCTTGAGACGGTAGATCCCATCCATCAGCAGTATCAGGGCGCGTTTTGGTACTTTGAAGTGTTCTCAGTGGTGATTTTCACGTTCGAATACTTCGCCAGGGTATGGAGTTGCATCGAGCTGGAAGGCATAGACGCCGCGTCGCCGATCCGGGGCCGACTCCGTTACATGCTAACCCCGATAGCGCTAGTCGATTTGTTTGCAATCCTCCCGTTCTACCTCAGCCTTTATCTGCCGATCGATCTGCGCTTCTTGCGAGTCCTCCGGTTACTGAGGCTCTTCAAGCTGACTCGCTATTCGCCGGCTCTGGGCGCTTTGCTGGACGTGGTGCAGAAAGAGGCAGATGCGTTACTGGCATCGGTGGTTGTGCTCTTGATGATGCTTGTAATCTCGGCTGGCGGCATTTACCTGCTCGAAAATGAACTCCAGCCTGAAACGTTTGGCAGCATGCCCAGCTCGCTATGGTGGGCGATTGTTACGCTTACGACGGTAGGGTATGGCGACGTCGTACCTGTGACGACAATGGGCAGGATATTTGGTGGCTTTATCGGCCTGATCGGCATCGGCATGATTGCGCTGCCGGCCGCTATCCTCGCCTCAGGGTTTGCGGAAAATATTCACGGGCGTAAGCAGAAGTACAATCAGTACATTGAGCGGTTCCTGAGAGACGGCATTCTCGATGAGAACGAGCGCTGGCGCCTCGAAGAATTACGCAAGGAACTGGGGCTCGATAGTGATGAGGCGCTGCAACTACTCGACGCCATCATGCATCAGACCCGGCAAAACATTCTGGACAAGTGCCCTCATTGCGGAGAGCGCCTGAGTTAGATCACTGCGGGAGGGGTAGGTGCGTACAAAGACAATTATTCTGGTTGCCGGCTTTGCGGCAGGGCTGATCGCCTGCGGATGGCTGCGCACGCAGTCCGGCGCTGTCGGCGCGACCTGAAACCGGGGCTGAAGTATTCTGCTGCTGATCAGTTTGAATTTGTAGAAGAGATAATCTCGACCGCCTGACCCGGCGCCAGCCGTTCAGCCCCGCGCACGATCACGCGATCGCCCGGCTCAATACCGTCTGCGATACCAACCCACAGGCCAACCGTCGATTGAATATTCGCGTTGAGTTGCTCCGCGGTTCCTTCCTCGGTCACTTTATAAATCGATACCTGCCCGCCGCGCTCGACGAGCGCATCACGTGGCACGGCGACGGCCTCCGCCGCCGTCGCGCTGGGCAGACTCACCTGCACCGGCGTGCCGACCAGCCATTCACCGCCGGCCGCGTTGAGCCTGATTTCGACCATTCGCGACACAGCGTCGCCGACCGGTACCACTGCTCGTACCGCATGCTCTCGCTCCATGCCACCGCTGCGCACCGTAACGTTCATCCCGGCCCGAATGAACGCGGTGAGCGCTATCGGCGCGGGCAGCGCAACTTCAATGCGATGCGTATCAACGAGGTGCAGAACATCTTCGCCGATGCCGACATATTCGCCAACCGAGGCGTATCGTTGAGTCACGTGCCCGGCAAACGCGGCGCGAATTTTCGTTCTGTCGAGATCACCCTGGGCACGCTCGAGCTGCGCGCGTGCATCGTTGAGTAAGTGAAATGCCTGGTCGCGGTTCGCTCTGGTTTCGTCCACCAGGTTGGCCGAAGCACTGTTTTTGGCAGCGAGACCTTCCACGCGTTTCAGCTGCTGTTCGCGGTAGCGAAGATCGGCCTCGAGGCGCGCCACACCCGCTTGCGCCCGCTTGAGCGCCACCTGCATGAGGCGCGGGTCAATGCGCGCAATGACGGCGCCCGCATCCACCGCGTCACCGACGTTTGCAAGCCAGGCAATAACGCCTTCGACTTCTGCCGCAATGCGCGAATCGTTGAGGCTGACGACACTGCCGGATACTTCAATCTGCGGCGCCAGGCTGCGCAACTCGGCAATAGCGACTTCGACCCTGGCCGGCGGAAACGCCATCATCTCGTCCTGCGCCATCGCCGTCATGCACGACAGGCAAACCAGTGTTATGAGCAGTACACGTTTCATTTCGCTACCCCCGGTAGTTCCCCGGTCGGACTCGCCATTGGAGATTCCGATGTAAGCTGCAGCAGGCTCGGCAACAGCAGCAGTGTGAATAATGTCGATACGCTCATGCCGCCGACGATTGCCGCTGCCATGCCACGGTAAATTTCACTGCCGGCGCCCGGCACGACCAGCAGCGGCAGCATGCCAAACAGGCTCGTCAGCGTGCTCATAAAAATGGGTCGCAAGCGGTACTGTAACGCCTGGTGTACGGCATCCGTGCGATTGAGGCCTCGAGCTTCTGCGGCACGGGTTTGTGCCACGAGCAAAATTGCATTATTCACCACCAAGCCAAGCAAAATGATAAAGCCGATCATGCCCAATAGATCGAGCGGCTGAAACTTGATCGCATTGACAAGCGTGATCGCAAGGACTCCGCCAACGGCCGCCAGCGGAATGGAAATAGCGACCATGATGGCGTCTTTTAAAGACCGAAACAGCCCCGCCATGATCATGACCAGCAGCCCGATCGCAACGAGGAAATTCATGCCCAGCGTACTAATTGCGCGCTCGAGGTCCTTTACGCTACCGGCGTACTGAATATCCCCATCCGCGGGCATCAGCGATTTCAGTTGCGGTTCAATCGTATTTTTCAGGTGCGACATCAATGCCTCGAGCGACATGCCCGCCGGTGGATTGACGATCACACTGTACAACCGTGCCCTGTTAATTCGGACGACCATGGCCGGCGTCGGCACGATGTCGATTGTCGCGAGACTGCCGAGCGGTACAACCCCGCCGTCAGGCGTCATGACCGGCACGGCGGCCATCGCTTCCGGCGTGGCAAAACGCGTTGTCTTCAAATACATGTCGACCCGCTCCCGACCGGTAAAGTATTCCCCGAGCCAGACGCCTTGTCCCAGCTGCAGGATGACGGTGATCAGGTCTTCACGATTCCAGCCTACCTCGGCAAGCCGAATGTCGTTTGGCAGGAAGCGTAGCTCATTAGCCTCGGCAAACGGATCAGGCTGCGGCTGGGCCGACGCACCGGGCAGGGTCGCCGGGATGAGCTGCATCGCTTGAGCGACAACCGGCTTCAATGCATCAAGGTCGGTAGAAGCGAGGCGCATCTCCACGCTGTTGGTATCCTCGAACCCGCCGAAGAGACTGCGTCGCATCGTAAAACCAAAGGTGTCCGGGATGCCCGCGATGATCTGCGTCTGCACCAAATTTTGAAACTGGTCGAGATCGGTACCCTTCTCCGGGTTTATTGCCAACCAGCCACCCGCACCGCCGGGGAACGTCCACAGGAAGTAGTCGCGCACCGCCGGCTCGCTGGTGCCGTCAAGGTACGGTTCAAGGCGCCGCGCCAACAGCTGCGCAATTTCACGATCCGCTGTGTCGATGTTGGTGCCCGGCGGAAAAAACAGGAAACTATCGACAGTGTCGCGTTTTACGGGCGGCAGGTAGTTGCTCTCCGGCCACAGGGCAATCGTCAGCAGTATCGAGCCGGCCATCAGCCCACCGATCCAGCCCAGCCGCCGCGCCTGTGTATTGGTGACACGAATAATTGTGTCCGCGAGGCGATCGAATATGGAATGTTCTTTGGGTGGGGGCGGCAGCTTGCGCATCCAGTAGCGCGCGGTCGTCGGCAAAATGGTGATCGCCACCAGCAAGGACATCGATACGCCGATAGCGATGGTGAGCGCCAGGTCAGCGAACATCTGCCCTTCAACATCCTCAAGGAACATGATCGGAATAAAGATGGCGACCGTGGTTGCAGTGGACGCCAGCAGCGCGCCCCAGACCTGGCTGGTGCCATGATCGCTCGCCGTGGCGGCGTCCTCGCCTTTCTCACGAAGCCGTACGATATTTTCGAGCACAACAATCGCGGCGTCGAGCACCATGCCCGTCGCAAACGCGAG
>JBATID010000328.1:0-6601 GCA_049667545.1 Woeseiaceae bacterium | reverse complement strand
GTGGTGAAGAGCGTGTCGGGCGTTTTTGTCGGCGCGAGCGCCGATACCGTTGGCACTGAATTCGGCAGTTTCGTTGGCGACTGGCGACTCATTGGGCTTTCCCACACGCTTTTCATGGCATTGACGATATTCGTTGTGGCCCGGGGCGTGGAACGCGGTCTCGAACAGGCCGTGCGTTTCATGGTGCCCGCACTGCTAATACTGATGCTCGTGCTGCTGGGCTATTCGATCAATTCCGGGTATTTCGGCGAAGGTGTTGCTTTCATGTTTACGCCGGATTTCACGAAGCTGACCTGGAACAGCGTGTTGGCGGCACTCGGGCAGGCGTTTTTCACATTGAGTATCGGTATGGGCGCGGTCATGGCCTATGGTGCCTATCTGCCGGAGGAGACCTCCATCACAGGCGCTTCGGTGGCCGTTGTGAGCGCCGACACCGCTATCGCTATTCTCGCGGGCCTCGCTATATTTCCGTTGGTTTTCGCCAACAATCTCGATCCCGCGGATGGCCCTGGCCTGGTGTTTTTCACGCTGCCGCTCGCGTTCGGCCAAATGGCCGGTGGCGTCTTCTTCTCAACGGTGTTTTTTGTTCTACTGGCATTCGCCGCATGGACGTCGGCGATTGGCCTCATGGAGCCGGCCGTGGCCTGGATCGTGGAACATTTCAACCGGACCCGTGCGCAGGCCGCGGTGATGACGGGGCTCCTTATCTGGTTGCTGGGATTCGGTTCGGTACTGTCCTTCAACGAGCTGGCTGAGTTCAAGTTTCTCGCCGGCACGATCTTCGACAATGTTGACTACCTGACCAGCAATATCATGTTGCCGTTGGGCGGACTGTTGATCGTCGTTTTCGCCGGCTGGGTGATGTGTCGTAACTCGACGTCCGAGGAGCTCGGCAGTTCCGGCACCTGGTATCGCGCCTGGCGTTTTCTTGCCCGTTTTGTCGCGCCCGTCGGCATATTGTTTGTCCTTGCCAACGCGATTCTCTGAGCCAGAATGCGCAAAGTCAGTCGCAGTGCCCTGGTCCCGTACTCGGCACCACAGATGTATGAGCTGGTCAAAGACGTTGAGGCCTATCCGGCATTTCTTCCCTGGTGCAACGACGCCGAGGTTCATTTGCGCGAGCCGCTTTTCATCGAGGCATCGCTCGAGCTTCATCACCGCGGCATCAGCAAGCGTTTCAGAACGCGCAATGCGCTAACGGAAAATGAGGCCCTGGGCATCGAGTTGGTCGGCGGTCCATTTCGGGCCATGTCCGGCGGGTGGTTATTTCAACCGCTGGGTGACGCCGGTAGCAAGGTATCGCTGGAGCTTGAGTTCGAGTTCGAGAACCGCGCAACCGATGTCATATTTGGCCGTTTCTTCGAGAAGATCTGCAACACGTTGGTGGATTCGTTCACGCAGCGCGCGGCGCAGATCTATGCCACGGACCAGAATTGATGCCCGCCGAGATTAAGGTGGAGGTCGTTTTTGGGATCCCGGTGCGGCAACGGCTGGTGTCCCTTACCTTACAGGCCGGCGCGACGGTTGCGGACGCTATCGAGAAGAGTGGCTTCGCCAGGGAATTTGCGGATCACGACCTGTCTTCTTTGCCCGTCGGTGTCTGGGGGCACCTGGCGGCGCGAGACGCAGTGCTATCCGCCGGGGACCGGGTCGAAATCTATCGGCCGTTGCAGCTCGATCCGCGGGAAGCCCGGCGCAGGTTGGCAGCCCTCGGCCAGACCATGCGCAAGTCCGACGACTAAAGCCCGGGGTCGAGTTCCTGGTCTTTGCGAATTTCGCTGACGCGGTCATCCTCGAAGAAAACCGAGACCCAGCGTTTGAAAGTGGCGTCTTTTCGACCGCGTTTCAGGTAGTAGACGTAGTCCCAGCGCGAAGCGTGGAACGGATCGTCAATCATGGGGGTGCCCAGCAAAAAACGGATCTGGTTGCGTGTCATGCCGATTTCGGCCTGGTCGAGGTCTTCCTGCTTGAACAGGTTGCCCTGCGAGATACTCGCGCGATAAACGCAGCCGGCGGTGAATGTCGTCGCCAGCAACAAGAGAAGAATAAGGGATTTACGGTTTGCCATAGAGCCGAACTGCCAACTGGGTCATAATAGTCGCGCATCATACCTTGAAAGAGTTTAGCCATGCAGCAAAGACAGGAACTTCGTAAGGCAGGCCTGAAGATCACGCTGCCGCGGCTCAAGATTCTCGAGATTCTCGCGGGCGCCAAGGCGCGCCACTTAAGCGCCGAGGACCTGTACAAGGATTTGCTGCAGTCGGGCGAGGACATCGGACTTGCGACGGTCTACCGCGTCCTGACGCAGTTCGAGGCGGCCGGCCTGGTCACGCGCCATAATTTTGAGGGAGGACATTCCGTCTTTGAGCTCGACGACGGCGATCACCATGACCATATGGTCTGCGTCGAAACAGGCGATGTTATCGAGTTTGTGAATGAAGAGATCGAACGCCTGCAGCACGACATTGCCGAGCAGTTTGGTTACGAGCTACTGGACCACAGCCTCGTCCTGTACGTAAAACAAAAAAACGTTAACGAGGACGAAGACGACTGATTCAGGCGCGCTTCTGGCGCGCACCGTCGAGCATCTCTTTTGCGTGTTCCAGCGTTTTCCGCGTGATTTCAACGCCGCCCAGCATGCGAGCCAGCTCTTCTACACGCTCGTCCTTGCTCAAAGTATGGATTTTCGTGCGCGTTGTCTTGCCGTCACTCACCTTGCTAATTCTAAAATGCTGATCCGCAAGGCTGGCGACCTGTGGCAGGTGCGTGACACACAGCACCTGTCGATCGGAGGCGAGTTCCTGTAGTCGTCGCCCAACCATTTCGGCAACGCCGCCGCCGACGCCGCTATCAACTTCATCGAAGACCATCGTCGGAATGGCGCTGCCGTCGCTCGCAATAACCTGTATGGCCAGGCTCATCCGTGACAATTCGCCACCAGACGCAATCCGGGCAAGCGGCTGCGGCACCTGTCCGGGATTAGCGCTGATCAGGAATTCGATCTGATCGACACCCCAGGCACGCGCCGCGTCGTCATCGAGTGGTGTGATCGCGACCTCAAACTGGCCGCCGGGCATGCCGAGTCCGCTCATGGCATCAGTAACGGCGGCGCCAAAAGTCCTGGCGACCTTGTGCCGGGCTTTTGATAACGCGTGGGCCTGGCCAAGAAAAGCGGCTTTGGCAAGCTCTGCTTGCGTCTCCAGCTCACGGCCGCGTTTTTCGGCATTAACCAAATCGTCATATTCCCCACGCAGATTCGTCGTCAGCTCTTCGACAGACGCCGGCGCAATGCGGTGCTTGCGCGCCACGGTTTGAATGGCATCGAGGCGTTCTTCCACCCAATCGCGCCGGCCGGGATCCATATCGACTGTGTCACCGTAGCGGCGCAGAGCCTCCGCCGCCTCGGTCACGTGAATACTCGCGGCATTCAATAACTCGACAACGGGTTGCAGCGACGCATCGTACTCGACCAGCGGCTGGAGTGAGCGCAGGGCCTCGGCGATCAGGGTGTTGGCATTGCCAGGGTCATCTTCAAACAGACTGACCAGCGCCGAGTTAACGCCCTCGAAAAGTCGTGAGCTGTGCAGCAGCTTCTGTCGTTCCTGGGTGAGCGCTTCGATCTCACCCTCGCCGAGTGCGAGGCTGTCCAGCTCTTGTAACTGGAAACTCAAAAGATCGAGGCGCGATGCCCGATTTGTCTCCGCTTCAGTGAGCTGCTGCAACTGCGCTGCAACCGACTGCCAGGCGCTAAAGTCCGTTGCAATGTTCTCTCGCAGGGCCTGCAGGTCGCCAAAGTGATCAAGCAGATCCCGCTGCACCGTGCGATGCGCCAGCGACTGGTGAAAATGCTGGCCGTGAATATCGAGCAGTAATTCACCCAGGTTCTTGAGCTGCGACAGGGGTACGGCATTGCCATTGATGAAGGCACGCGAGCGGCCATCGGGGCTAATTACGCGGCGCAGCAAGCATTCGTCGTCCGACTCAAGGGTATTCTGCTGCAGCCAGGTTCGTGCGGCTGGCAGTCGGGCTATGTCGAACGCCGCGCTGAATTCAGCGCGTTGCCCGCCGTCGCGAACCAACTGGGCGCTGCCGCGTTCACCGAGTACCAACCCGAGCGCGTCCACCAGTATCGATTTGCCGGCACCCGTTTCGCCGGTCAGCACCGTCATGCCGGGCGCGAACTCAATGTCGATCTGGTCAACAATTGCATAGTCGCGAATCTGCAGACTCATCAGCACGTCAGTCAGTCCTGTCGTCCGTCATTGCGCTTGCGGCTGTCGCGTCCCCAGAAGAGTTTCGACCGGAGGATGCCATAGAAATCGTAACTCGGCGGGTGGATCAGGGTGAGGCGTTTGCCAGCGGCCGAGATGTGCAGTTTGTCGCCCGGCCGAATGTCACCCAGCTTGAGGCCGTCGATGGACACGGCGGCGCGGGTCTCGTCGCGCTCGAGCAATACAACCTCTATCGACTGGTTGGCAGGGATGACAATGGGCCTGTCCGTCAACGTGTGCGGGCATACGGGGACGACGACAACGGCATTCAGTTGCGGCGCGATAATGGGCCCGCCACAGCTCAACGCGTAGGCTGTGGAGCCCGTTGGCGTCGCCACGATCATGCCGTCGCCCGAGTGCGTGTTCACGAACTCGCCGTCGACATAGGTTGAAAAGTCCACCATGCGCCCCGTTTCACGTCGTTTGAGCACGACATCGTTGAGGGCAAATTCGGTCAGTACCTTGCCGGATTTCTTCGTAAGCCGGGCTTCGAGTAACAGGCGTGAATCACGCGTAAAATCGCCGCCCAGCACCTGTTCGACGCTGGCAATCATCTCGTCCGGCGTTACGTCGGCAAGGAATCCCAATCGTCCGCGATTGATGCCCAGCACCGGTGTCTCGGTTTCTCGTGCCAGGCGACCTGCGTAGAGCATGGTGCCGTCGCCGCCTATTGCGATGACCAGATCCGCGTGGTGGCAAAGCTCTGCCTCATCCATTCGTACAACTGGCAAATCAAGCTTCAGCGTGTCGGCTGCGAGTACCCGGATACCGATTCCGTCCAGAAACTCGGCCAATGCACGCATTGGCTCGGCGACTCGAGAATCTTCGTGCCGGCCGAGAACGGCGATATTCCTGAATTGCGTATTCATACGGTGATTGTTGCAAACCCTTGACCGACCGCCAAGCCATTGCTAGCGTGTTGCGACGTACATTATCACAGCACTCGCTACTGGAATTTCTCTTGTTTGCAGGCAATGTCTGAAGAAGCAAGTAACCCCCTGCCGAGCGATCGCGGCCAGCACCTGCTGCGCGTTCTTATCCAGCGCTATATTCGCGACGGTCAACCCGTTGGCTCGCGTACGCTATCCAGGGATTCCGGTCTCGACCTGAGCCCGGCCACCATTCGCAATGTGATGTCCGATCTGGAAGAACTGGGCCTGGTCGCGGCGCCACACACGTCTGCGGGGCGGGTGCCCACGCCGCAGGGTTACCGTTTGTTTGTCGATACACTGGTCCGCTATCAGCAACCGGGCGATAGCGAAATTCGCAAGATTCGGCAGAAGATCAAGGGTGACTTTGAAACAACCGGGGCACTGGTTTCCACCGTGTCGAATATGTTGTCCGAATTCACGCACATGGCCGGTGTGGTATCGGTGCCGCGCGCACCGAAGGTCACGTTGCGTCAGATCGAGTTTCTGCCGCTGTCGGAAAATCGCATCCTGGTGATCCTGGTGATCAACGACCGCGAAGTGCAGAATCGCATTCTGCACACGCAGAAAAATTACAGCGCCTCCGAGCTGCAGCAAGCGCAGAATTTTATCAATCAGCATTACGGCGGCATGGACCTCGGGGCCCTGCGCAAACAGCTGGTCGAGGACCTCGAAAAGACGCGCCATTCGATGAATCAGGCGATGCACGACATTATTTCGGTCGCACACTCTGCGGTGGAAGAGGCCGAGCATCGTGACGAGGGCTACGTAATGGCAGGTGAGACCTGCCTGATGGATTTCGCCGAGCTCTCGGATGTCGATACATTGCGACGCCTGTTCGACGCTTTCTCGCGCAAGACACTGATCCTGGATCTGCTGGATCGCAGCATCAATGCCGACGGCGTCAGGATTTTCATTGGTGAGGAGTCTGGCTACCGCATATTCGACGACTGCAGCGTCGTAACAGCGCCGTATCGCATCGATGACGATACGATTGGCGTGTTGGGTGTGATCGGGCCGACGCGCATGGCGTACGATCGAGTGGTGCCGATTGTCGATGTGACGGCCCGGCTGCTGGAAGCGGCGCTCGGTCATACGAATCAGGTCGCCGACTAAAAATTTATCCGATTTCCTTGATATTTTCTGGTTAACCCCCAGACTCTCAACGCGAATTTCCGATCGGCCGCGCACAGCGCGGCCGGATGCAACAGCCAGTGCAATACATGGAGTACACCGATGAACGGACAGGCAGAGCGCCCGGACGACCAATTGACTGAAGTATCCGACGCTGAAATAGATGGGCCTGCAGCAGGGGGGGGCGCTGCAGGCGACAGCGCTGCCGATCCTGCCGAAGCCGCTCTGGCAGAAGCAGAAGCCAAGGCCAGCGAAAACTGGGAACGC
>JBATID010000327.1:0-2310 GCA_049667545.1 Woeseiaceae bacterium | reverse complement strand
GCAGTGCATGTCTGCACCGAGCGACGCTTGCGCGTGGCTGGTCAGCGCGCGGCTGCCCATCGCCTGGCAGGCCTCGGCCTGGCAAATCTTCACGATGTGGTGTCCGGGCTGCTCGGTGCGGAAATCGTGGTAGTAACTGACGACGCCGTAGACGTCAGCACGCGACAGGTTGAGATCACCGGCCAGTTGCCGAATGGCATCTTCCGATACCCAGCCGTGGCGTATAACTATGGCCTGCAGAATCTGCACAAGCATTTCAGGCCTTGCGCCGAACTGCTCGACGATCGCCGTAACCGCGTCCCTGTCGATTCCTTTCTTGTCCATCAAACGATGCGTTCCTCAGCCGAGTAAATATTAAACGTATCGCCGCGCAGAAAGCCGACGAGCGTCACGTTGAATTCGCGGGCCAGGTCGACCGCCAGGCTGGACGGCGCGCTGACCGCAGCGAGGATCGGCATGCCTGCCATCACGGCTTTTTGCATTAACTCGAAGCTGGCTCTGCCAGACACGATCAGGCCGAGGCCGGTCGCCGGCAGCTGTCCCCGCGATAATAGCTCGCCAATCACTTTGTCGACAGCGTTGTGGCGGCCGATATCTTCGTGGCAGGCGACGAGCTTGCCGGCTGTGTCGAACGCGGCCGCCGCGTGCAGGCCGCCGGTCGCTGCAAACGTCTTCTGTGCGGCACGTAATCGATCCGGCAGAGCGGTGAGGACAGCCTTGCTGAAGCGTGTTGTCGTCAACGACTGGTCCGCCGCGCCGCAGGTGCGCAGCGCATCAAGCGAGGTCTTGCCGCAAACGCCGCAGCTGGAGGTCGTGTAAAAGTGTCGTTGCAAGCGTTCCAGGTCGACGTTGACACCGGGCTCCAGCTCCACCCGGATTACGTTGTGACTGCCGGTGTCCGGTGCCGGCGGCCCGCAATGCTTGACCAATGCGATGTCCGCGGCGCTCTTTATAATGGCCTCCGTGTACAGGAAGCCGACGGCGAGTTCGGCATCGCTGCCGGGCGTGCGCATCGTGATCGATACGCTGCTGTCCGCACGTCTGCCACTGGATTCGTGGCCCAGCCGGATCTCCAGCGGCTCCTCGATGGCCACAAGATCGTCACCCGTTTGCTGTGATGCGCCGCTAATTCTGTGTATGGCTGTTGCGAGGCTGCTGCCCGACATTGTGCACTGCCGCGTGACCGGGCAGAGCAGTATATCGCAGCGCCGGGGGCTACAGGCCCAAATAAGAATCGTTCTCAAAAGTTGTTACAAATCAGCTGCCTGCTGGTTTTGCCCGCGTTCAGGTTTGTGCCCTACAATACCCGCCGAATTATCGATAGCGCACCTAAGGAGACTCCCTTGAGCAAGATCGCACGCCGCAAATTTATCCAACTGTCAGCCGTTGCCGCTGCCGGTTGCTTCATGCAACCGGGTCGCGAAGTTCACGCTGACGATGTGCCCCAACTGTCGGTCGACGACCCGATGGCCCAGGCAATGAAATACACACACGACGCGTCAACGGTGGACCCGGCCGCGCGTAACAACCCGGCACCTGAGCAAAACTGCGCAAACTGTGCACTGGTGCAGGGCAACGATGGTGAAGAGTGGCGCCCATGCCAGATTTTTCCTGGCAAGGTCGTCGCAGCTGCCGGCTGGTGCTCGGTCTGGTCGCCGAAAGCCTGACACCTTGTTACTGACGCAACTAAAACGCCGGCTTTCGAGCCGGCGTTTTCGTTTGTACAATGCCTGCACACGGCGGCGACTCAGCCCACGATCTTTTCCGGAGAATTACCTTGTTTGAATCCATGCAGGCCGCACCGGCAGATGCCATTCTGGGCTTGATTACCGAACACGAAAATGACCCGCGATCCCAGAAGGTCGATCTCGGCGTCGGCGTGTTTCGCACCGCCGAAGGTGAAACGCCGGTACTCGACGTCGTCAAGCTCGCCGAGCAGCGACTGATCGATACGCAGATGAGCAAAGCGTATATCGGTACGGCCGGTGATCCCCTGTTCAATGCGGCGATGCAGGAACTGGCGTTTGCGGACTCTTGCGATACAACCCGATTGATGACGATACAAGCGCCCGGCGGTTCCGGATCGTTGCGCGTTGCGGCCAGCCTGATTTTGCGTGCGCGTGAAGGCGCACGCGTCTGGGTCAGTGAACCGACGTGGGCAAATCACATTCCACTTTTGGGCGGCGCCGGGCTGAATCTGCAGGGCTACCCGTACTACGACACCGAGAAGCACGTCATCCAGATCGACCAAATGCTCGAGGCGCTCGCCAAAGTGCCACGCGGAGACATCGTCCTGCTGCACGCCTGTTG
>JBATID010000326.1:0-6475 GCA_049667545.1 Woeseiaceae bacterium | reverse complement strand
ACACACGCACATCGATAACCGTTCCGTCCATGCCCGGTGGCACGCGCAGCGACGTGTCTTTCACGTCAGACGCTTTCTCACCGAAGATGGCACGCAGCAGCTTCTCTTCCGGCGTCAGCTGCGTCTCACCCTTGGGCGTGACTTTGCCGACGAGGATGTCGCCTGCCTGGACCTCTGCACCGATAAACGCGATACCGGACTCATCGAGTTTCGCCAGCGCGGAATCGCCAACGTTCGGAATATCCGACGTGATGTCCTCAGGCCCGAGCTTGGTATCGCGAGCAACACACTGCAACTCTTCGATGTGAATGGTCGTGAAGCGATCTTCCTTGACGACCCGCTCTGAAATCAAAATCGAGTCCTCGAAGTTATAGCCGTTCCAGGGCATGAACGCGACCAGCAGGTTCTGGCCCAATGCCAGCTCACCCATATCGGTCGACGGGCCGTCCGCAAGCACGTCCCCGGCAGCGATATGGTCACCGCTCTTCACCAGCGGCCGCTGGTTGATACAGGTGTTCTGGTTAGACCGCGTGTACTTGGTCAGGTTGTAAATATCGACACCGGGCTCTTCCGCTGTCGTCTCGTCATCATTGACGCGAACCACGATGCGCGAAGCATCCACGGAATCAACGAAGCCACCACGACGGGCAACCACGGTTACACCGGAATCGATGGCGACCGCGCGCTCGATACCGGTACCGACGAGCGGCGCCTCGGCGCGCAACGTTGGCACGGCCTGGCGCTGCATGTTCGAGCCCATCAACGCGCGGTTGGCATCATCATGTTCAAGGAACGGGATCAGCGCCGCCGCGACAGACACGATCTGGCGCGGGCTAACGTCCATATAGTTGACATCTTCCGGGCCCGAGAGCGTGAACTCATTCTTGTGACGCACGGCCACGAGGTCCTCGGCAAATTTGCCGTTCTTATCAAGCTCCG
Organism: Woeseiaceae bacterium; assembly: GCA_049667545.1. Lineage (GTDB taxonomy): Bacteria > Pseudomonadota > Gammaproteobacteria > Steroidobacterales > Woeseiaceae > UBA1847. The sequence goes on along the minus strand of JBATID010000326.1, from coordinate 5,536 downwards.
CGTTAGCCTGCGCAATGACGTACTGGCTTTCTTCAATGGCCGACAGGTAATCAATGGTCGACGTGGCCTTGCCATTCTTCACCTTGCGGTACGGGGTCTCGAGAAATCCATAGTCATTGGTGCGCGCGTAAACGGCGAGCGAGTTGATCAGGCCGATGTTCGGCCCTTCAGGTGTCTCAATCGGGCAGACGCGGCCGTAGTGGGTCGGATGCACGTCACGGACTTCAAAGCCGGCGCGTTCGCGCGTCAGGCCGCCCGGCCCAAGCGCCGAAACGCGACGTTTGTGCGTCACTTCGGACAACGGATTGTTCTGGTCCATGAACTGGGACAGCTGACTGGAGCCAAAGAACTCTTTGACGGCCGCCGCGACCGGTTTGGCGTTGATCATTTCCTGCGGCATCAGGCCATCGGCCTCTGCCTGGGTCAGGCGCTCTTTAACCGCACGTTCCACGCGAACCAGGCCAACGCGGAAGGCGTTCTCCGCCATCTCGCCAACGCTGCGCACGCGGCGGTTGCCGAGGTGGTCGATATCATCGACGTTGCCAAAGCCGTTACGAATTCCGATCAACGTCGTGAGCACGTCCAGGATGTCGTCCTTATTGAGCACGCCATCGCCCTCGGAATCATCACGACCGACCCTGCGATTGAACTTCATTCGACCAACCGCCGACAAGTCATAGCGATCGGGATTAAAGAACAGGTTCTGGAACAGGTTCTCGGCCGCTTCTTTTGTCGGCGGCTCGCCGGGGCGCATCATCCGGTAGATTTCGACAAGCGCCTCCAGACGCGTCGTCGAAGGATCAATGTTGAGCGTATTGGAGATAAACGGACCGTGGTCGAGGTCGTTGACGTAAAGGGTACTTATCTGATCAACGCCCGCAGCGATCAGCTGCTCAACCAGCTCCTCTGTCAGCTCCGCATTTGACGGCGCCAGCAGCTCGCCTGTCTCTGTATCGACGATGTCGTGGGCAAGAATCTTGCCTTCGAGATACTCTTTGGGTACCGCCAGCTTGTCGACGGTGGAACTCTCCATTTCACGCACATGCTTGGCGGTAATGCGGCGACCTTCTTCGACGATAAGCTTGCGGCCCAGCTTGATGTCGAAGGTTGCGGTGTCTCCTCGCAGGCGCTCCGGCACGAGGCCCATCTTGATGCCTTTGTCGGAAATATGAAAATCGTTCTTCTCGAAGAACAGGTCGAGCATTTCCTCGTTGCCCATACCGAGGGCTCGCAGGATGATCGTGACCGGCAGTTTGCGGCGGCGATCGATGCGCGCGAATAGGGCGTCCTTGGGATCGAACTCAAAGTCGAGCCAGGAGCCGCGATAAGGGATAACCCGTGCTGAGAACAGCAGTTTGCCCGAGCTGTGCGTCTTGCCCTTGTCGTGATCGAAGAAAACACCCGGGGACCGATGCAACTGGGAGACGATAACGCGCTCCGTGCCGTTGATAACGAAGGTGCCATGATCGGTCATCAAAGGCATTTCACCGAGATACACTTCCTGTTCGCGAATATCCTTGACGGGTTTCGGCGTACCGCTGGCCTCCTTGTCGTAGATGACCAGCCGGACCAGCACTCGAATCGGAGCGGCGTAGGTCAGCCCGCGCATTTGACATTCCTTGACGTCAAATACCGGCTCGCCCAGGCGATAGCTCACGTATTCCAGCGCTGCGTTGCCAGAGTAACTGACAATCGGGAACACCGATTTGAAGGCCGCGTGCAGACCGATATCCCCACGCTCTTCAATCGTTTTGTCCGTTTGCAGGAACTTGTTGTACGAGTCGACCTGGATCGACAGCAGGTACGGCACTTCCAAAGTCGTCGGACGTTTGCCAAAGTTCTTGCGAATTCGCTTTTTCTCAGTGAATGAGTATGCCATTCGAGAAATCCTCGTTAGTTACAGACGCGAACAAACAGCCAGCCGCATTGCGACTGGCTGCTTATCCGACTTGTGACCCGTTGCAATCAGCCGCAGGCCTTGCATCGTGACGATGCAGCAGCTCATAAGAGCTGTTTACTTCAGCTCAACCGTTGCGCCGGCTTCTTCGAGCGTTTTCTTAACTTCTTCCGCCTCGTCCTTGCCAACAGCTTCCTTGATGGTTGAAGGCACGCCCTCTACCGTATCCTTGGCTTCCTTGAGGCCGAGACCCGTCAGCGTACGAACCGCTTTAATGACGGAGACCTTGTTACCACCGAAGCTGGTCATAACAACATCGAACTCGGTTTGCTCTTCAGCGGCAACACCTGCATCAGCAGCAGGGCCGGCAGCCATTGCGACGGGAGCGGCGGCGGAAACGCCCCACTCTTCTTCGAGCATCTTGACGAGCTCAACAACTTCCATAATGGGCTTTGCGCTCAATTCTTTGAGCAGATCTTGGTTTGACAGTGCCATTTCTCTTAATCCTCTAAATATTGTCTACCCTGAGTCAGGGAATAATTAATCGTTACGCCGCTTCCTGCTCGCCGCGCGCGGCCAAAGTCCGCGCGAGCATGGCAGAAGGTTCGGCAAGCGTGCGTACCAGCTGGCTCAAAGGAGCCACCATCACACCGAGCAACATCGCGCGCGCCTGATCCATCGTCGGCAAGTCAGCCAACTTGCCGAGATCAGAACCGGGCAGCAGTTGCCCGCCGGCTGACAGTGACACCGCCTGCAGAGCTGAATGCTCCTTGGCGAAGTTCTTGATCACCCTGGCAGCGGCACCTGGATCGTCTTTTGCGAACGCGAGCAGAATCGGCCCCTTGAGTGTTTCTTGCATACACTCAAATTCGGTGCCTTCGACGGCGCGGCGTGCCAACGTGTTTTTGACCACACGCAGGTAAACCCCGGCCTTACGCGCTTCTTTGCGCAAGTCCGTCATTTCTGCAACAGAAAGGCCCCTGTACTCAGCCGCAACGGCTGTCACAGAATCCCCTGCAACCGCGTTCACCTCTTTGACAAGAGCTTTCTTGTCTTCGAGTCTTAGTGCCATTTACTTCTCCTGGCTAACGGTTACACCAAATGGGCAAAGAAAACTTTGCCCCCCATGCCGGGAATTCCATTCCCGTGTCGAATGGGCAACCGTTGCCAGTACAAACTGACTCAGGTAACACCATCTGCGTAGGCGAATATTAAGATCAGCAGATTTTGCTGATCGCCTGCGGTCTTCGACGATCGCCACTTCCGTGTGGCTGTTTGCCGTGGCGCACCCCGATAAGGCGGGCACCGCGGCAGATTTTGTTAATACAGCAGTCGCCTCAAGAGTTGACTGTGCCTCTGTCGACCGATACGCCCGGCCCCATCGTGCTGGAGACGGTCAACTTTTTGACATACGAGCCTTTCGCCGATGCCGGCTTTGCCTTTTTCAGGTCGCCCAGCAGCGCGTTGAGATTTTCCTTCAGCGCATTGACCTCAAAGTCGACACGACCGATCGGGCAATGAATGATGCCGGCCTTGTCAGTGCGATAACGCACCTGGCCAGCCTTGGCATTCTTGACTGCCGTCTCGACATCCGCCGTCACTGTACCCACCTTCGGGTTTGGCATCAGGCCGCGCGGACCCAGTATCTGGCCGAGCTGGCCGACGACGCGCATCGCGTCGGGCGTTGCAATCACGACGTCAAAATTCAGGTCGCCACCTTTGATGGACTCGGCAAGATCTTCAAAGCCCACAATATCGGCGCCCGCCGCAGTTGCTTTTTCGGCATTGTCACCTTGCGCAAATACGGCAACCCGCACAGTTTTGCCGGTGCCGTTTGGCAACACGGTAGAGCCACGGACGACCTGGTCCGACTTGCGCGGGTCAACGCCGAGATTTACCGCAACGTCGATGCTCTCCGGGAACTTCGCCGTTGCCAGCTCCTTGACGAGCGTTAGTGCCACATCGATCTCGTAAGCCTTTTGCGAATCGACCTTCTCGCGTGCCGCCTGCTTTCTTTTGCTCATGGAAGCCATTAGTTCACTCCCTCGGTCTCGATACCCATGCTCCGCGCCGTGCCGGCGATGGTTCGAACTGCCGCATCCATATCGGCTGCGGTCAGGTCGGGCATCTTCGTTGTGGCGATCTCCTCGAGCTGCGCACGGTTCACCTTGCCAACCTTCGTCGTGTTCGGCGTACCAGACCCTTTGGGAATTCCCGCAGCTTTACGCAGCAGGACCGCGGCCGGCGGCGTCTTGGAAATGAACGTGAAACTGCGGTCGCTGTATACCGTGATTACAACCGGAATAGGCAAACCGGGCTCCGTACCCTGGGTCTGCGCATTGAATGCCTTGCAAAACTCCATGATATTGACGCCGTGCTGACCGAGTGCCGGGCCAACGGGCGGAGACGGATTTGCCTGCCCCGCAGGGACCTGCAACTTGATATAACTGGCAACTTTCTTGGCCATCTTGATTTCCTCTCGAGTTCAAACGCCGGGTCTCGGCTCCTCGTCTGTTTTTGCAGTCACGCGGTGCATGCAACACGTGGCCTGCCTGAAAAATTCCTACCCTTTCTCTACCTGGCTGAAGTCAAGCTCAACCGGTGTGGAACGACCCAGGATCTGGACCGCCACCTGCAGCCGGTTCTTGTCGTAGTTCACCTGCTCCACCACGCCCGAGAAATCGTTGAACGGACCGTCGGTAACGCGCACCACCTCGCCGGGCTCGAACAGTACCTTCGGCCGTGGCTTGTCGACGCCTTCCCTGACCCGGTTCAGGATCTGATCGGCTTCCTTCTCACTGATCGGCGCCGGCCGATCGCTCGTCCCGCCGATAAATCCGAGCACCTTGGGCACTTCCTTGACGAGGTGCCAGGTTTCGTCGTCCATTTCCATTTCCACGAGCACGTAGCCCGGAAAGAACTTGCGCTCACTGCGGCGTTTCTGGCCCTCGCGCATTTCGACAACTTCTTCAGTCGGCACGAGAATTTCTCCGAACTTGTCCTGCAGGCCGAGGCGCTCAATACGCTCTTCAAGCGCCGCTTTGACGCGATGCTCGAAGTTCGAATAGGCATGGACGATGTACCAGCGTAAAGCCACTTTGTTTATTTCCCTTTAACTCTTGCGCTTTGAGCCGGACTAGCCGACCAGCGTACGGGTGAGCCACAGCAGACCCGAGTCCAGCACCCAGAAAAACAGCATCATGACGAGAGTAAAGACAAACACGGCTATTGCTGTCTGTGTGGTCTCCTGCTTCGTCGGCCAGACGACCTTGCGAATCTCGACGCGCGAGCCCTGGATGAAATGCCACAAGCGTTGCCCCTGCGTGCTGGTCATCGCAATGCCGATACCCACGGCCGTGCCTGCCAGCACCATGAGCACGCGCACCGCCTGCGCAATGTCATTCTGGAAGTAGTAGTACGCGTAGAGCCCGCCTATCAATGCCGCTGCCGAAATCAGCAGCTTGATGATGTCGAGCGCTCCGCTCTCGTTAGTTTCTATGTTCGTTGACATTTCATCTCTGCCTGTCGCCGCACTCGCACGCGATACGCGCTCCTACAACGTGGCAGGCCAGGAGGGAATCGAACCCCCAACCTGCGGTTTTGGAGACCGCCGCTCTGCCAATTGAGCTACTGGCCTAT
>JBATID010000325.1:0-1702 GCA_049667545.1 Woeseiaceae bacterium | reverse complement strand
AGGGCGAATATTTCTACGACCAGATTTCGGCCCTGCACAAGTCGGTGCGTGGCAGCGACCCGGACGCATCTCTGTACTGGCTGATGCGCATGCTCGACGGCGGCTGCGACCCGCAATACGTGGCGCGACGCATGATACGTGTAGCCTCCGAGGATATTGGCAACGCCGATCCGCGCGCATTGCAACTCACGTTGAATGCATGGGAAGTGCTCGAACGCCTGGGCAGCCCGGAGGGTGAGCTGGCACTGGCCCAGGCCGTTGTCTATCTCGCCTGCGCGGCGAAAAGTAACGCGGTTTATGAAGCGGCGAAGGCGGCAGCGCAGGACGCAAAGGACAACGGTTCACTGGACGTTCCGCTGCATCTGCGCAATGCGCCCACGCGCTTGATGAAAGATCTCGGTTACGGCGAAAACTATCGGTATGCGCACGCTGAGGACGATGCCGTTGCTGCCGGCGAAAACTACTTTCCCGACGACATGCGTCCGGCGAAGTATTATCATCCGGTGCCGCGCGGACTGGAAATCAAAATCCGTGAGAAGCTCGAAGGACTCGAGCGCCGTCATCGCGAGCAACGAAAAAAGTGATCCCCAATCATGATTGACCCGAAACTTCTCCGCCAGTCGACAGCAGCCGTCGCCGCTAACCTGGCGCGCCGCGGTTTTGTTTTTGACAGCGCTGCCTACCTCGCGTTGGAAGAGCAACGCAAGACGCTGCAGGTTGCCACCGAACAGTTGCGCAATGAGCGCAATGCGAGCGCCAAGAATATTGGTAAGGCGAAAGCGCAGGGCGAGAACATTGAACCGTTGCTCGCTGCCGTCAAAGACCTTGGCGACAAGCTGGATAGCCACGAAGTGCAGCTGCAGGCGCTGCGGGGTGAGTTGCGGGATATCGAGCTGGGGCTACCCAATCTGCTGGCCGAGGACGTGCCGATGGGTAAGTCCGACGCCGACAATGTCGAGGTGCGCCGCTGGGGCACGCCGGCCGAATTGGGGTTCGAGCCGCAGGACCATATCAATCTAGGTGAAAAACTGGGCTTGCTGGACTTCGAGGCTGCGAGCCGTATCTCGGGATCGCGTTTCGCCGTCATGCACGGACCGCTGGCGCGACTGCAGCGTGCGCTCATCCAGTTCATGTTGGACACCCATACTACTGAGCATGGCTACCAGGAAGTCTATGTACCTTACCTGGTGCAGGCGCAGGCGCTGATTGGCACCGGCAATTTGCCGAAATTCGAGGAAGACCTGTTTCAAACGCGAACCGAGACGCCGTACTACCTCATACCGACGGCTGAAGTGCCGGTGACCAACCTGGCGCGCGAGCAAATCCTGGAGCTGGAGGACCTGCCGGTTCGCTACGTTGCCCATACGCCGTGCTTTCGCTCGGAAGCGGGTTCCTACGGCCAGGATACGCGGGGCATGATCCGTCAGCATCAGTTCGAGAAGGTCGAGCTCGTGCAGTTCGTCGAGGCGACGAAATCGGCAGAGGCGCTCGAGGAGCTGACCGGCCACGCCGAAGTTATTTTGCAGAAGCTCGAGTTGCCGTATCGAACAGTTACGCTGTGTTCGGGCGATATCGGCTTCGGGTCAACCAAGACCTACGATATCGAAGTGTGGCTGCCGGGGCAGCAGCGGTATCGCGAAATATCCTCGTGCAGCAACTACATCGACTTTCAGGCGCGCCGCATGCAGGCGCGCTATCGTAG
>JBATID010000324.1:0-20006 GCA_049667545.1 Woeseiaceae bacterium | reverse complement strand
GAACGGAACTGCAATAGTGTGCCCGGCTTCTTTCGCCGCCTTTTCGATCGCTGCGGCGCCGCCGAGAACAATCACATCGGCCAGCGAGACTTTCTTACCGCCTGACAGCGATCGGTTAAAGTCCTGCTGCACCTTGGTCAAAGCACTCAGTACTTTAGCCAGTTCTGCGGGGTCGTTAGCGTTCCAGTCCTTCTGGGGAGCAAGGCTGAGACGTGCACCATTGGCACCACCGCGCATGTCGGAATCGCGATAGGTGGAAGCCGACGCCCAGGCGGTTCTCACCAGCTCAGACACAGTCAATCCGGATTTCAGGATTTCGCTTTTCAGCTTGTCCGCATCCTTGGCGCTGATCAAGTCGTGATCGACGGGCGGCACGGGGTCCTGCCAGATAAACGTCTCCTCAGGAATCTCACTGCCCGCGTAGCGGGAACGCGGCCCGAGGTCACGGTGCGTCAGCTTGAACCATGCCTTGGCAAACGCCAGGTCAAATTCTTTCGGATTTGCCCGGAAGCGCTCGGTGATTGCCCTGAAGCCAGGATCTTCTTTGAGCGCCAGGTCCGTTGTGAACATGATCGGCGCGTGCCGCTTCGTCGCATCGTGCGCGTCCGGCACCAGGAATGCGGCAGATTCTTCTGTCGGAATCCACTGCGTTGCGCCGGCGGGGCTCTTCGTTTGTTTCCAGTCGAACCTCATCAGGTTGTCGAGGTAGAGAATGGACCATGCGGTAGGCGTTGAGGTCCATGCCCCCTCCAGTCCACTGGTCATGGCCTCGGCACCTTTACCGCTGCCACACTTGTTCATCCAGCCCATGCCCTGCTCTTCGATGGCAGCTGCGGCAGGCTCCGGACCCACGCAATCACCCGGCTTGGCACCGTGGGCCTTACCCAGGGTGTGTCCGCCTGCGACTAGCGCAACAATCTCTTCATCGTTCATTGCCATACGGCCAAAAGACTCACGCATGTCAGCGGCGGCAGAAATCGGGTCGTGGTTCGCGTTAGGACCTTCGGGGTTCACGTAGATCAGACCCATCTGTACAGCAGCGAGCGGCTTTTCCAGGTTTCCGTCAGCATCGTAACGCTTGTTGTTGGCAAGCATTTCGATCTCGGGGCCCCAGTAAACCATGTCGGCCTCCCAGTCATCCGCGCGTCCGCCAGCGAACCCTAATGTTTCAAAACCCATCGATTCCAGTGCGACGTTGCCGGCCAGGATCATCAGATCAGCCCAGGAAACATTGCGTCCGTATTGTTGCTTGACGGGCCACAGTAAGCGGCGCGCCTTATCCAGGTTGGCGTTGTCCGGCCAGCTATTGAGCGGCTCGAAACGTTGCTGGCCACCGTCGGCACCGCCGCGGCCATCGTGCACGCGGTAGGTTCCCGCGCTGTGCCACGCCATCCTGATCATCAGGCCACCGTAATGACCCCAGTCTGCGGGCCACCAATCCTGTGATGTTGTCAGTGTCTTCTCGATATCTGCTTTCAGGGCCTTTAAGTCAACGCTGTTGAAGGCCTCGACATAGTCGAAATCCTCTCCGTACGGATTAGACCGGTCATCGTGCGAACGAAGTTGTTCCAGGTTGAGCGTTCCCGGCCACCAGAACTGGTTCGATTTTGCCATTGCCTCGGCGTTGGCTCCGCTGGAAATCAGCAGTGTCGACAGGGTCGCTGTGACCAGGGCGGCTGCAAGTTTGGGTTTGCTGAACATTGGGGTACGTCTCCTTAATTGGCCTTCAGTTTCTCAGCGCTGAAGAATAGACCTCGCACGGCCGTCTGTAAATTGCTAGCTTCATAGCCAATCGATAAGTCGTACGATCGCGAATCAGCTTCTTTCTCGTATTTCAGCAGGAAATGCCAGCATGGACGAACAAATCAGGGACCCCTGGGTCGAGCTCAGCAGGATGCTCGCGGAATCGGGTTCAGCAAGCGAAATCGAGGCCTTTCTTGATGCCCTGGGACCGGCAGCGACCCTGCACGCCGTGTTTTCCCTGAACATCGAAGATCAGCGCGCATTGTTGTCAGCGTTAACGCCGCAACGAGCGGCATCCCTTGTCGATGAGCTTCCTGACGGCCACGCTGCCGATCTGTTCGAGGAAATGTCGATAGCGGATGCGGCCCCCATTGTAGAGGAAATGGCCAGCGACCACCGCGCCGACGTTCTGTCTGAACTCGATAGCGCGGACGCTGAGGCAATTATCGCGGAACTTGATGAAGAAGATGCTTCAGAAGTTCGTGAGTTGATATCGTATGGGCCCGATCAGGCGGGCGGCCTGATGATGACGGAATTCGCGTCGTATCCAATGGCAACATCGGTTCGTGACGTTGTTGATGACCTGACCGGAGACGTCATCGATTATCAGTTGCTGACGGTTCACTATGTTTACGTCGTTGTCAAAGCAAAGAAGCTCAAGGGCGTCATTCGGCTACGGGACCTCGTGTTTGCTAATCCGGAGAAGAGAATTGGCGACTTCGCGACGCCTGCACTGACGGTCGCACCGGACACGCCGCTGGATGATCTGGTGGCCTTTTTCGACGAGCACGATATTGCGGCTGTCCCGGTTGTGGATGGCCGCAACTATTTGCTGGGAATCGTGCGGCGCCGCGCGGTGCTTGAGGCGATCGCCGAAAGAGCAGAGGCCGACCACCTGAAGGCTGCCGGTATCATCGGCGGCGACGAGCTTCGCAGTATGCCCGTAATGGTGCGTTCACGCCGTCGCCTTGCCTGGCTTAGTATAAATATTGGCCTGAACATTCTCGCGGCGAGCATCATTGCGGTTTATGAGGACACGCTTACCGCCGTTATCGCGCTGGCCGTTTTCCTGCCGATTGTGTCTGACATGAGCGGTTGCTCAGGGAACCAGGCGGTTGCCGTAAGCATGCGAGAGCTGACCCTCGGAGCGGCGTTACCAAAGGACGTCTTCCGCGTGTGGCGCAAGGAGGCTGTGGTTGGCCTGATCAACGGTATCGCCCTTGGCATACTGCTTGGCCTCGCGGCATGGGCCTGGAAAGGCAATCCGTATCTCGGGCTTGTCGTCGGCGGTGCGCTCGCAGCGAATACGATCATCGCCGTTTCGATCGGCGGTACAGTTCCCCTGATACTCCGACGACTCAAACTCGATCCCGCGGTCGCGTCGGGCCCGCTCCTGACGACAGTGACCGATATGTGCGGCTTCTTCCTTCTGCTTAGCCTGGCGACTATGGTTCTTCCGTCGCTAATCTAAAGGTCTTAATTGGCGAAATCAGACAGATGAGCAGGGGCTAACGAATTGACCAGACACTTGCGCATTGGCGGTGTACCGGAGCACTTTAACCTGCCCTGGAAGCTCGCCGTGGCCGACCGGGCCTTCAGTTCGAGCGGCGTCGACGTCGAATTTATCGAACACCCCGGCGGTACCGGTGCCATGACGGCAGCGCTGCACGCCGGCGAACTGGATGCCGCCTTGTTGCTGACGGAAGGCGCTGTCCTCGATATCCTAACGGGCGGTGACAACCGCCTTGTCAGCGTCTACGTCGAGTCACCACTCGTCTGGGGTATTCATGTCAGCGCTGCCGGCCAAATCAATGATGTCGCTGACATCGCGGGTCGGCGATTTGCGATAAGCCGATACGGCTCCGGCTCGCACCTGATCGCCATTGTGGATGCCGCCGAACGCGGGTTTGATTCACAAAGTATGAGTTTCGTCGTCGTTAACACAATCGACGGTGCGCGAGCGGCACTTGCAGCAGGTTCCGCCGATGTCTTTCTTTGGGAACGCCACATGACGCAACCGCTGGTCGACGCCGGTGAATTTCGCCGCGTTGGCGAGCGCGTCGTGCCCTGGCCAGCATTTGTCGTGTCGGCTCGCCGCGAGTATTTGTCGCACAACGCCGCCGCGCTGCGCTGCTGCCTCGATATCGTCGCAAACTATGCGACACGCCTGAAACACGGCGCCGATTCTGCGGAACTTATCAGCAAGACCTATGCAATCGACCTGGCGGATGCCAGCGCCTGGCTCGCAGACGTGCGCTGGAGTCAGAATCATGACTACCCCGCCGCTGACATGCTTCGTGTACTCACTGCACTGCGTACACAGGGCGTGCTCCCGGATGCCGAGGTTGCTGAAAAAGCTCTCTGGCATTCGCTGGTGCTGTAAGCCATGGGTTCCTTCGCAGCCGCTCTAACGCCAGTCCTGGTTCTCATCCTGGTCGGTTTTGGCCTGAAACGAGCCGCATTCCTGCCGGCGGACACATGGCCGGGCATGGAGAAACTGACTTATTTCGTGCTGTTTCCGGCATTGCTGATCGGAACGCTCGGCAATCAGTCGCTGGAGGGCGTGCCCTGGCCAGGAATGCTGGCAGTTGTGGTTGGCACGCTTGCGATTTCGGCAACGGCGCTGGTCTTGTGGTATCGAATTCGACCCTCTTTGGAGGGCCCCACATTTACGTCGATATTCCAGGGGGGCGTGCGGTTTAACACCTACATTGCTCTGGCCGTGGCGCAGGCGTTATTTGGATTCGAAGGCCTGACGTTGGCTGCGGTAGCGGCGGGACTTATGATCATCCTGATCAATCTCCTGTGCGTTTTCGTATTGATCAGGTACGGGAAAGCGGCGAACAAGGGGATGACGCCCTATGTCCGGGAAGTCGTCGGCAATCCGCTCGTCCTGGGTTGTGCTGTTGGCTGGTTCCTGAGCCTGAGTGGGATCGGGCTGCCGGGCATTACAGAAGATGTTTTGGAAATAGTCGGACGGGCCGCGCTGCCCTTCGGGCTCCTGGCCGTGGGAGCTGCTCTGAAGCCAGAAGCTGTCCCGGGACATGCCGGGTCAATCGCGATTTCGTCGATCGTACAGTTTGGGTTGAAGCCGGCAAGCGCTTTACTGCTTATAGCCGGCGTTGGACTCTCGGGTGTTGCTGCTGCTGTGGTGCTGGTTGCTTACATGGTGCCGACGGCTCCCTCGGCTTACATTCTGGCCAGGCAATTGGGTGGCGACGCCGAGACGATGGCCTCGATTATTACCTTCCAGACACTGCTGGCGTTCCTTGTCATGCCGATCATCGCTGCCGTGGTGCTAGGAGCATGACTGTTTCCGGAACAACCACGTTGCTGGGCGATGAGGTAGTCATGCCAGAGCACGATGAAGTCATCCTGCGCTATTGGATTGACTTATAACAGGGTCATCGTACGGTGGTTTTTGGCCGAACCAAGACGGTTGCCTGGTTCGCGTTATAATTTCCGCTGTTGACCCAGATCGGCCTGTCGAGTATCGATACCGTGAATGTGAATCGATCATCTGTTCCTCTTTGCATTTTCGCAGTCTGCTCCTGTGGAGTTGTGCCGAGTTCTAACCCTATCCAGCAGCCGTGTTCAGAGCCGTGGTTTCAGTACGTCGAAAAAAAGCTGCAGACGGGGGACTCAGAAGGGCATGGTCCAGACCTGGGATCATCGGAGTGGCGGTCGGTCGTCGAGTTCAAACTGGGAATTCGCGATGATCCAGGTGTCCCTCATCGGGAAACTGATCAATGGTGCACTTACATAAACGAAAAAGTGCGCCAGTAAGCGAGCGCTGACATGTTGTGGTTGGCGGATCTTGGGTCGAGATTGAAGGTGCTGATGCAGATGACTTTGCCGTCAACGAACATGCTCCTGGCATGCAGCACAAATACCGGGCACGTTACCAACAAAAAAACCCCGCACTAGGCGGGGCTTGATGTTTGGTCCGCGGTTCTGTTTGTTATGCGCCGGGCCGAAGGCGGAAGCGCAGCTCTATGCCGTTTTCTTTCTACGTCCGAATAGTCCCAATCCAAGCAGACCACTGGCCGCCGGCGAAGTCGGGCGCCTCCCCACCGCTACCCTGGTTATAAGGCGGCGGTGGAAACCCGCCGGTGGCGTACCAGACATTCCCGGTATCGGACAGGCTGTCACCGAAGAACGCTACAAGACACGGCCGCCTGTTTTTCACGGCTCAAAGCACCGGGTCCATCGGCAGCAGGCGGTCGAACCACATGCGCACTCGCTTGAGTCGACCGACCTCCGAGTCCGGCGAGAAATCGCGTGTTGTCTGCCAGCTGTTCTCCGGCGCGATATCGCGCTCGATACTTGCGGTCAATTGACGCGCCAGCTCCGCGCTGTCGACGAGCACGCCAACTTCCGTGTTGAGGTTGGCGGATCTTGGGTCGAGATTGAAGGTGCCGATGTAGATGACTTTGCCGTCAACGACCATGCTCTTGGCATGCAGCGCAAATACCGGGGCATTATCGGCAAGTCGCGGGTAGCGCTCCAGTAACTCGGACTGTATTGCCGGGTGTGGCTTGAATTCGAACAGCTCGACACCGGCGTCCAAGAGTTGTCGACGTTGTTTGTGGTAGCCGCTAAACGCGGGCACATTGTCGGTGGACGCCAGCGAGTTCGTTGATATTCGTACGCGCACGCCCTGTTTCTCGAGGGCAGCAAGGAGCTCGATGCCGCCCTCCGGCATGATCAGGTAGGGTGACTGGATCAGAACTGATTCCCTGGCAGAGCGTACGGCGTCGGCCAGTTTGCTGGTGGACTCTCCGCCCCCTCCGAGGCCATCGCGCCCGGCATTTTTACCGGGGATATCACTGATAAACGTTACATCATCCCATGACATGGCGCCCAGCAAGGCCGGGAAACTCGCTTCGATATTTGCAATCGCCTCGCGAACCTGCGGCTCGAAGTTGTCCGGATTCCGGGCGTAGCGATGCAGTGCATCGCTGCCTTGGCGGATCGCCGCGGGGGAGAGGTGATAGTCGGGGTCATCGAAGATCTGCTCCACCGGAACGGCAAGCGGACTCGTCCAGAACTCTTCGAAGTTTTCGGTCATGTCCGCAACCGCCACGCCGAGCAGCAACACATCGCGATCTCGAAAATTGTAGTCATGATCGTAGTCGAAGTACTCGTCCGCCATGTTGCGGCCGCCCGTTATTCCGGCAATACCGTCAAAGATGGCCGTCTTGTCATGCATGCGCTGGTTGACATCACGAAACCGCGTGGTCGAATTCACGATGCGGCGCCATAGCGATACGCCGACAGACAGGTTCGGGTTGTAGATACGAATCTCTGCGTTGGGATGTGCCGACAAGAGCAGCAGGGTCTTTTCCTGGGCATCGACGAGCAGGTCGTCGACGAGCACCCGCACCCTGACACCACGTTCCGCAGCCAGCAACAATTGCTCCGCAGCCAGTGTGCCGATATTGTCGGTGCTCCAGATGAAATACTGGACATCGATGCTGGTTGTTGCGTGCTGCGTCAACCAGGCGCGACCTATAAGCGCTTCCTCGCCTTTCTCAAGAATGTACACGCCTGTTTTCGACGCCATCGTTGTGACGCATTCCGGACAGTATTTGCCCGTGAGCTGTTGTAGTGATTTGGGGGACTCATCGGCAGCTGTGGCGATTACCGCCAGCAGGCCCGTGAGCAAGACCAACGGCGTTCTGAGTCTTTGCCAGCGGCTGGTGCGTGTCATGTCAGACCCGGGTAAATGCAGTGAGGCCGTTACGCGTCGGGTCGCCGGGCTGGAATAGCGTCTTGCCGCGGTGCGTGAACCCCAGCTCCTCAAGAGTGTCGATGATGAACCGCAACGAATAGAAGTTGCGCAGTTCGCTGGCGTTGAACTGCCAGGTTTCATCAGTGCCGGCGTTAAACGTATCGTGTGCAAGGGCTGCTGTTCGTCGCAGGTCCTCATTGTGTGCATCATGGTCGCGCAGGATCAGCGTACCCCCCGGCCGGATAACGTCGCGGACCGACGAGATGAACGCCTTTCTCTTGCTCAGCGGGCAGTGGTGAAACCCGATAAACACGGTGACCAGGTCGAGCGAGCCCGGCGGAATGATGTTCGCAAGTTGCGGAGAGTAGTCGTTAAGATCGATGTATTTTCCGATCTTGCCGAGCTGTCCGCGTTCGACGATATCCTCGGGGCCGTAGCCGGCTTCGCGCGTATGCAACAGGAAGACATCGCCCCGAATATCGAGCTCATCCTCCAGAACACTGATGTATCTTCCCGTCGAGCCGATCTCCAGGTGTCCCTCATAACGCGCATCGGGATCGAGCAGTTTAAGCGTCTGCTCTGCCATGATGGCTTTCTGTTTCGAGAGCGCGGGAATTGCATAGCGCAGCGCACCAAGAAACGGCTGTATCTCGCTAAGCTCCTGCTGCAGCGCGGCGTATATGTCCCTGTCCGAGGTTCCCGGTTTTGACAGGCGCACGAGTACGTCATGAAATTCCTGCTCCGGGTAAAGGTGAAAAACATTCGTCAGGAACGCAAGAAAATTTCGCCTTAATGCAGGGTTCGAATACACGTACTCGAAGTTGCCGACGTCTCCGCTGGAAACCGTGCCCGCGATGCTGCCGCGGGTAGCGGAAACCGCTAGCAATGCAACCAGTCCCTGCAGAAACTCCCGTTTGTTAATCAAGCCATTCCCCGTGTATGTCGATATCGGGGTGATAGTATCCTGTCTACCGCTATTCAGACACATCGGTTCCACTTATGTTGAATGATAGACACGCAGGCTGCGCCCGTTGAGCGGCACGAAGGGCCGGATAGCGGCAGCGCTCAGGCGCTGGTTAAGGCGCTTCATTCGTCTCATCCTGTCCGCAACCGTGGTTTATGTCGTTGTTATCGCCGTCGTCATCTGGCGCAGTGGCGATGATGACTACGCGGCGCAGCTGCATCGGCATGTCATTAACGACATCACCGAACTGAACCCGATTCCCGTGGCAAATATTGTCGCGTCGCGGACACTCGATGACATCATTAAAGCCATCACGTCCAGCAGTGGACCGATCTCGATTGGCGGCGGGCGGTTCAGCATGGGCGGGCAAACGGCGATCAACAACGGCCTGCATCTCGACATGGGCAATTACGATGAGGTGGTCACATTCTCCGCCGACGATCGCGAAGTGACGGTGCAGGCCGGCATGACATGGCGCGAGTTACAGGAGTTCATCGATCCCTACGACCTATCTGTCAAGATCATGCAGACCTATGCCAATTTTACTGTGGGCGGCTCCGTCAGCGTAAACGTCCACGGTCGTTACATCGGACATGGGCCGATCATTTCCTCAATCAAGGCCCTGCAGCTCGTGTTGGCGGATGGCCGCGTCGTTCGCGCGACGCCCGTGGAGAATGCAGCGCTGTTTAATGCCGCCGTGGGGGGATACGGTGGTATTGGCGTGATCTCGGAAGTCACGCTGGAGCTCACACAGAACACGACGGTCGGTCGAGAGACGACGGTGATGCCGATAGCGGAGTATCGTGAACACTTTTCAAAGAACATCCGTGACAATGAAAGCGTAGTGTTCCATAACGGTGACATCTATCCGCCCGACTTCGATACCGTGCGCGATGTCAGCTGGTTCGTCACCGATGAACCGGTAACGATCGAAGAGCGGCTGATTCCTGTTGACGAAGAATACGAGTTGCTGCCGAAGCTCGTTAACTTCACGAACTCGGGTTCATTTGGCAAGTGGCTTCGCAGGGTGGTTATCGAGCCGGTTTACTACGGATTCGACCGTGTTGCCTACCGTAACTGGGAGGCGAGTTACGACGTTCGGGAGCTGGGCGAGGGCGATCGCAGCGATAAGACCTGGGTATTGCAGGAATACTTCATCCCGGTCGAAAATTTCGACAGCTTCGTGCCGAAAATGCGGGAGATCTTTACAAAACACGAGGTCGACGTCGTCAACGTGTCGATTCGCCATGCGCTGCCGGACCCCGACTCCTATCTGTCCTGGGCGCGCCGCGAGGTTTTTGCTTTTGTCGTCTACCACAGCCAGGGAACGACAGACGAAGACAGGAGACGGGTAGGCGAATGGACTCGGGAAATGACGGACGCGATTCTCAGCGAAAACGGTAGCTACTACCTGCCCTACCAGCCGCATGCGACGGTACAGCAATTTCGGGCGGCGTATCCGACCGCGGAGCGCTATTTCGATGTGAAAAGGCAGCTCGATCCCGACAACCGATTCCAGAACAAGCTGTGGGAAAAGTACTATCCAACCAAAGCGTCGCGTATTCGCGAGTACCTCGATGGCCTCGAAAATTACCGGAAAGGCGAAGAACAGACGTTCCTGACGCTGCCGGAATGGTACCTGGTGTTCAATCCAGACGAGTACGCGGAGTTCCTCGAGCGCGGTAATAACCCGAGTGACTTCCCGTTTCTTGCAAGTATCGACGAGTACTGGACGTTGTACGACCGCGTCAGTGTATTGACCGACGGACTGTATCCCGATAATTCCGAGTACCAGGTGATGCTCTGGGTAATTGGTGTGAGCACAACCGCGGAGTTTGTGGCCAAGGGCGTGTACGAAAATACCATCGGCCGCCTGACGCGCTGGACTGCGTCCGCTGATACTGAGGAGGACCTGCTGATCCAGCGCGCCCATCGGGCTTACAGCGACCTGATTCATTACGAGCCCTGGTACGTTTTTCCTTTTTCCGATTACGCCAGCCGGGTCTGGAGCGAGCCTTCGTTCTTCGGCAAGAACTTCATTCGCAAGATCGAGCGCAAGCTGAGCTTCAGCATGGAGTTCTGGTTCAAAGCCCTGTACGCGAAGGTCATCGGTTACGGCGCCCAAACAGCTTACGAGGCGTCCGATGGACTGGTCACCATGCATGTTGTTGCAGACCCCGAGCGCTTGCGCAATATCGACCCCCGAATCACCGTTCTTCGTGACTTCGGGGAAGGTGACGTGGTCATTACCGTGCCGCGCTGGGGCGGGTTCACCGAGATAGTGCCAAAACTGGCGGCCGCCGATGTACGATTTGTCGAGATATCCGGAAACGATGAAATTGTAATCACGGCGCTGGCAGCAATGGACAACGAATCGACACCGGACAACGCACACTTGCTGTTCGGCTCGATGGTGATATCTCCGACAAACAGGAAGCGCTCCGTTTATGTTGCGCGTATCGAGGACCTGCACGTTGTGTTAAACAGTATGGACCGCAAGAACATCGATCTGGAGCACGTGTTCGACTTCTAGATGAGTGGTCTAGGAAGCGTGCACCATGGCCGCCGCAGAGGCTGTGGCCGGCATGCGCGCCCACAACAGGCCGTCCCGCAGTGCGATAACCTCACCTTCGGCGATGGGCTCCCACGGTTCGTCGGTCAGGGGCACGCTCGCGACAAGCGCCAGCTCCTGTGCAATCGGTGCCATCATGATGCCGGACTCGCTGAGGTCGACGGCCCGCTCATTGCAGGAGCGTGCGAGCAGATGCAGGCCTGGCGGTTGAATGTCGCCGTTCTCCTGCTTACGGCGATGCGCATGCACGAACAGCGCGTCGCCATCAGAGTAAATAAAATTAAAAGCACCGAACGGACGCAGCAAGGCCGCAAACCGGGCCACGGTCTCCAGACGCGATTCGACCGACGGCAATTTCCCTGAAGACCGGCCCAATAACTTTTCCAGCCGTTCAAGCAAACAACAAAAAGCGAACTCGGAATCGGTGTCACCGACCGGTGTGAAGCGGCCGGATTCGAGGGCGCATTTATCTCTGACGTCGGCAAGGTCGCCGTTGTGGGCGAACACGTGCGCGCGACCACCGAGTTCTCGCTGGAACGGCTGCGTGTTGCGTAGTGCGGGTTCGCCCTGTGTTGCGAGACGAATATGTGACAGCACGAGGTTGCTGGGTGGCCCGTTCTTTTCCATGAACCTGACGAGACCACTTTCCGCTGCCGGGCTGGACTCGCGCAGCAGGAATACGTCGTGATCCTCGAAGTAGGCGACGCCCCAGCCGTCCTTATGGGGCCCATCGTGCCCGCCCCGTCGGGCAAGCGCTTCCAACGAGAACCCGACGGATGTCGGGTAGCGGCTCGACATTGCAAATAGCTCGCACACGTCGTTAATGACTCGTGGCTACCAGAGACGGCTGAAGTATACGCAACTGAGCTCGACGCTCGTAGTCGCTTACGTATATCTGGGTATGTTCCAGCACGCCCAACCGGTGTAAACACGAACAAATCTGCGCCATTCTCAATAGAAGAGGACTCCGGATGCTTTGTTTTCTGCGCTCAGGTCGCGCGCCTGCTGTGACTTTCGCTATTTCAGCTGTTTGCCTGCTGTCGTCCGCCAATGTCTGGTGCGATGACGTCGCGCTTGAAGGCTTTGGGTTCCGCAACCACAACCCGTTCCTGCAGATTTTCGGGTTGCCGCCGCTGCAATCCGCAGTCCTTGCACCGGAAGGTTTAGTAACAATAGCAGTCAGTCTCGACCTCGCGAATAACGCCGACTTCGGTGAGACCGGCGCCGAGAACTTTCTCATCGACGGCGAAAGCTATTTTCTTGATATTTCACTGCGTCGCCGAATGAACGACTGGCTGGAGCTCGGCGCGGACGTGCCGCTCGTCGCGCACGATGGCGGCTTCATGGATAGTGCGATCATCAGGTGGCATGACACGTTCGGCATGTCGAATACCAAGCGGCGCGATTCTGATGATCAGCTGCAATTTCTTTACGAGCGGGACGGCTCGCGGCTTTATGAGCTGAATTCCACCGCGGCGGGCATCGGTGACATACAACTGAGCGCCGCCATTTCCATGAAGGCCGTTCAGGCCGACGGCTACGCGCTGACAGTTCGCTCCAGTATCAAGTTCCCGACCGGCGACGACAAAGACCTGCTCGGCAGTGGTGCGGTGGATCTCGCGACGGGCATGTACATATCGGATAACAGGTCGTTATTTAATCGGCCTCTCGACCTGTCCGCTTTCGCGGGCGTGCTGCTGCCGGGCGACGGCGACGTGTTGCCAGAGATTCAGGAGAGCACCGTTCCGTTCGGCGGCGTTGTGGCGAGTTGGCAGTGGACGGACCGGCTCGCAATAACAACGCAGCTGCAGGCACAGGGCGCCTATTTCGACAGTGACATCGAAGAGCTGGGTGGCAGCACGACGCAGCTCGGTGTGGGTTTTAGCTACCGCTTGCGGCGCAGCGGGCGGTGCCTGAAGTTCGCGGTCGCTGAAGATGTCACCGCCGATGCAACCACGGACATCGCTTTTCGTTTTGCTATCGTGAATCGTTGTTCCGTAAACTCGCTCTAATGACAGATTCCCCCAACGTATTACGACTACGCAAGAAACACGGCACCGGGACAACCCGGGACGCAACCGTTGCGGATGGCGAGCGTCTGCTTGAAGCCCAGTCGCTGCGCACTGCCCTTGTCGCAGGCGTCGTTGCTGTCGCTATTTTTTGTGTTCTTTGGGTCGCGTTAACGGCTCTGATCGATCGGGTATTCCCCTGGATCACCGTATTGCTCGGCGCGATGGTTGGCTTCGCCGTGCAACGTGCCGGTCGCGGCATCGACTGGCGTTATCCAGTGCTGGCTGCCGCACTGGCGCTCTTTGGTGCGGTGCTGGCGAATATCGTGCTGGCGGCTTCAACCACCGCCGACATCTTTGACACCAGCACCTTACGCATATTGAAAGCCGTCACGAGCATGACCTGGCCGGTTTTCTTCGATGAAGTAATGACAGCGGCAGACGGTTTCTACGCCGCGGTCGCAGCAGCACTGGCGGCGTTCCTCGCCAATCGGCGACTGTCTCGTTCCCAGTACTACGCGTTGCGCCTGATGCGCGACGAATCAGATCGGCATCACTAGCGAGTTGTCCGGCTTGGGCGTCAATCCGGCGAGGGCGCCCAGCTGTCGCTTGACCAGCTGCTCGATGTCCTTCACTGCGCTGGCGATACCAAGAAAAAATGCCGGCTCGCGCCGCAGCAACGACCAGTTGCCGTTTTCCAGGATGCGCACGAGGTGCGACATGTTGGCGCGTATCGCGTCAAGGTACGGGTTTTCGCCGTCGTACAGAGCTTCAATGTACCGATAGGCGCGGTTGAATTTCTCGTTCAAGCGTTCGCGCATTACCTGCTGATAGAAGGCCGGGGTTTTGGAAAGAAGATCGTTGCCCGACTTGTAACGCACGACAAACTCACCGGGGCCGGCGTTTTCCACCGCGACGCCACCAACGACGAACTCGTTATACAGTCGGTCACGGCACTTTTCGAGATAACAGCGATCCGCCATTTGCGCAATCATGTCGGCGGTACCGATCAGGTGTCCGCAGATAATGTCGCGCGGATCGTCGAGCTCGATATTGTCGAGATCAAGCTCATAGCCCGTGAAATGCACAATCATGCTGCTCACGCCAACGTCTCTCGCAAGCCCGATTTCCGGCAGGTATCGACGCAGAAAATCCGCGCTGCGTGATACGTGATAGAGAGTAAATTGTGCCCCATTGGAAAAATCCGCGTCGCGGTCTTCATGACGAATGTAACCGGAGTCATGAAACAGGGAGGTAACGACGGCCATTTGCGCGCGCTCGGCGCCAAGGCGATCGGTGGACTCTACGCTGGCCTCATGGCCGGCGACCAGCCGTGCCAGCGCAAGCGTCATGTCGAGCGTGTGCTGCATGTCGTGATAAGTCGTGTCGCAGCCTTTGTATCCCGGGTAACGCCCCGTGAAAAGACGTTCGAAGTCATAGAAGGCGAGCCACAGCTTGTCAAAAGCAAGGCCGGGAAAAGTCTCGGCGAATAGCGTCTGGATGGCATTGCGCACGGCGGCGGGCCGACTGACCTGCACGGTATTGGTAACGTCGTAGTCGTTGCGGCGATCTTGGGACATTATTATTCTTCTTTTTATTTCCTATATTACAGCGTCACACTGGATGGAAAACAAGAAAAACCCGGAATATGTCATATCGCCGGTCATCGCTCTGCGGCGTCACACATCGAATTCAGCAACGACCGGCGCGTGATCCGACGGGCGTTCCCAGGCGCGCGGTTCTTTGTCGACATAGCTCGCCGTGCAGCGTTCAGTCATAGCCGCGCTGGTTAAAATCAGGTCAATACGAAGCCCTGCGTTACGCCGAAAGCCGGCGGCGCGATAGTCCCACCAACTGAACGTGTTCTCGGGATGTTCAAATTTACGAAACACGTCGGTCAGGCCAAGATCGAGAAGCGACCTTAGCGCGGCGCGCTCGAGCGGGCTGCAAAGAATCGCGTCACCCCACTTCTCCGGGTCGTATACATCAGCGTCGGCTGGCGCGATATTGAAGTCGCCGAGCACGACCACGTTCTCATGTTGCTGCATTTCGGAGTCAAGAAAACGCTTCAGTGACGCCAACCATTCGAGCTTGTAAGCATATTTTTCGGAGCCTACTTCGGCGCCGTTAGGAACGTATAAATCGATCACGCGCACGCCGTTTACCGTGCAGGCCAGCACGCGCCGCTGCGGGTCCTCGAAATCCGGGAAATCGGTTATTGCGTCGGCGCACGGCGTCTTGCCAATGACGGCAACGCCGTTATACGTCTTCTGCCCGCTGGCGATCGACTGGTAGCCGATAGCCTTAAGCTCATCCGCCGGGAAGTTCTCCGTCGGCTGCTTGATCTCCTGCAGGACGAGCACGTCAGGATCATTGGCCTGCAGCCACTCGACAACGTGCGGTAGGCGCACTTTCATCGAGTTTACGTTCCATGTCGCGATCTTCACGGGCTCGATATGCCGTTCTGACGCAGCAGCGCGTCGATCGTTGGCTTGCGGCCGCGAAAGGCGATATACGCGTCCATGATGTCACGGCTACCGCCGATCTCGAGAATTTCGTCGCGAAACCGTGCCGCTGTCGCAGGATCAAAGATGCCCGCTTCCTCGAAAGCCGAAAACGCGTCCGCAGCGAGTACTTCGGCCCATTTGTAGCTGTAATATCCGGCCGAATAACCCCCCGCGAAGATGTGCGAGAACGCGTGTGGCAGGCGGTTGTAGTCCGGGTGCGTGATCAATGCGACCTCTTCACGGACCTCGGCAAGTGTTTCCAAAACCCGCGCCGGCTCGTCGGGATTGTATTCGGCATGCAGCCGGAAGTCGTACAGCCCGAGCTCCAGTTGACGCAACATGGCGAGGCCCGCGCCAGCGTGACGACTCGCTTCCAGTTTATCGAACAGGGCGCGCGGCAGTGGCTCGCCGGATTTGCGGTGCGCCGAGCAATGCGTAAGCACCGCGTAACTCCACGCGAAATTCTCCATGAACTGGCTGGGTAACTCGACGGCGTCCCAGGGCACACCGTTGATGCCCGCCACACTCGGGAAGCCGATTCGGGTCAGCAGGTGGTGCAGCATGTGCCCGAACTCATGGAAGAGGGTAACCACCTCATCGTGGGTCAGTAACGACACGCCCTCTGCATCCGGCGGCTGAAAGTTACAGACCAGGTAGCCGACTGGTAACGTCACATCGCCCTGCAGCTGTTGGCGTCCGATGCACTCGTCAATCCACGCACCGTTGCGCTTGCCGCTTCGGGCATAGAGGTCGGTGTAAAATCCGCCAAGGGTCTCGCCAGTCGCGCTCTTTAACGTGAAGTAACGGGCATCGTCATGCCAGGAGGCTACGCCGTCCGTTTCCGTGAAAGCCACGTTGTAAAGTCTCTCCGCCAATGCAAACAGCCCTCTGACCACCGTATCGGCCGGAAAATACTGACGTAATTCCTCGTTGGAGACCGAAAACCGATCCTGCTTGAACTTCTCCAGCCAAAATGTGACATCCCACGGCTCAAGATCAATTTTAGCGAACGTTGTGAGCTCGGCGAGTTCCTTTTCTGCCGTTGCGCGCGAATGTACCGCAAGCTCTCGCAGGAAAGTGATGACCTCTTCCACCGAGTCGGCCATCTTGGTTGCCAGCGAATAGTCCGCGTAGCATTTGAAACCGACCAGGTTGGCGGCTTCGTGTCGTAACGCAAGAATCCTCTGAATATTGTCGCTGTTGTCCCAGTCGGCGTTGCCACCCTGATCCGACCCGCGTGTCACCCACGCTTTATACAGCGCCTCCCGCAAACCACGATTGGCTGCATGCTTCAATACGGCATCGTAGGTTGGATAGTCGAGCGACAGCAGCCAACCCTCCACGCCCTTGTCTGCGGCGTGCTCGGCCGCGCGCGTCAGCGCACCCTCCGGCAGCCCCGCGAGTTCTGCGACATCGGTTATGTGCAATGACCACGCGTCGGAAGCATCCTGCACGTTGTGCTCGAAACCAGCCTGAATTGCCGCCAGCTCCTGCATAATGGTTTTGAAACGCTCTTTATCGGCCTTCTCAAGGTCGACGCCCGCCAGGTGAAAGTTTCGGAGCGCCTGCTCGACGGCGCTGCGGGCTGCTTCGCTGGCCTCCGCTGGCAATGCCTTGCCAACCCTGGCGTATGCCTGCTGCAACCGCTCGTTCTGCGACATCTCTGTGCCGTGTTCGGTCAGCAGTGGCAGCGCTTCTGTATACGCCTTACGCCACGCCGGCGAACCCAGTACACTTTGCAGGTGACGCACCGGCGACCAGATGCGGCCCAGTTCGTGCTCCATCTTCTCGACCGGCGCAACCAGAGACTCAATACCCGGTTCGCCTGTGGACTCGAGCAGTTGCTCGAGCCTGGCGCGGTGCTCCGCGATGACTTCTGAGATTGCCGGCAGAACGTGCTCGGGCTCAATTTCGTCGAAGCGCGGCAGCGTTTCGGTGTTCAGCAATGGGTTGTGCATGTGTGATTTTACGTAGTTATAAAGCGCCGAATCTTAGCACACGCAGCGACCTGCTCCGTGCGCTGATCTTGGCATAGTCGAGGAAAAGTAACGTGAAAAAGAAGTTTGATCTGCTGGTAATCGGCGGAGGCAGTGGCGGTCTGGCACACGCGCAGCGTGCGGCGGAGTACGGCGCCAGTGCGGCGGTTGTCGAGTACGGGCCGCTGGGCGGGACCTGCGTCAACGTCGGCTGCGTGCCAAAGAAAGTCATGTGGTACACGGGGCAGCACGCGCACCACTTTGCACATGCCGCGGATTATGGTTTCGACATCAAGGTCAACGGCCACGACTGGCCGGCGCTCAAAGCACGGCGGGACGCCTACATCAAGCGTCTCAACGGGATCTATGCCAATAACCTCGACAAGCGCGGCGTGACCTTCATTGCCGGCGGGGCAAGTTTTGTTGATGCCCACACGGTCGAGGTCGCGGGCGTTCATTACCGGGCCGATCGCATCGTGGTTGCGACCGGCGGCAAGCCGATGGTGCCAGAGATAGAAGGTGCTGAACTCGGCATTACCTCGGACGGTTTTTTCGAGCTCGAGCAGCGACCCGAGCGCGTCCTGATCGCCGGGAGTGGTTACATCGCCGTGGAACTTGCCGGTATTTTCAACGCCCTGGGATCAGAAACAAACATAGTCGTGCGCAAAGAAGGCGTCTTACGCAGTTTTGACAGCATGCTGAGCCACGAACTGACGGAAACCATGCAAAAAAGCGGAGTCAAAATTGATACCCGTGCGATACCGGCACGAGTGGAACAGGCCGACAACGGCCTCATCCTGCACACGGAGGACGGTCGCACCTTCGGGCCGGTCGACGCACTGGTCTGGGCGGTGGGCCGCTCCCCGAATACAGAAATGCTCGAGTCGGCCAACGCCGGACTCGCGCTTGATGCGCGCGGCTTCGTGCCGACCGATGAGTACCAGCAAACCAATGTCGAGCATATTTTCGCCATTGGCGACGTTACCGGTCGCGATGCGCTAACGCCGGTGGCAATTGCTGCTGGCCGGCGACTGGCCGATCGGCTCTATGGCGGCATGGACGGTCGGCACCTCGAGTACCGGCTGATTCCGACCGTGATATTCAGTCATCCGACGATCGGTACGGTGGGTCTGACCGAAGCGGAGGCGCACGCCGAGTATGGCGATGCTGTGAAAGTTTATACGTCAGCGTTCACGGCCATGTATTACGCGCTCGGCGAGGACAAGCAGCGTACGGCGATGAAACTGATCGTGACCGGGCCCGACGAACGCGTTATCGGCTGCCATATCATTGGTGAGGGCGCGGACGAAATGCTGCAGGGTTTTGCAGTAGCAATGCGAATGGGCGCGACCAAAGCCGACTTCGACGACACCGTCGCCATCCATCCTACCAGCGCCGAAGAACTCGTGACTATGCGCTGACCGGCAGCTCAGCGAGTACGGGCGCGGTATCGGGGCGTACACCTCGCCAGATACGAAACGACTCGGCCGCCTGCTCTACCAGCATGCCCCAGCCCATGACTGACTGCGCGGCTCCCTGTTTCCGCCCCCAGACGCTGAACGGCGTCGGCTTCAGCCCATACGACAGGTCGTAGCACACCGTATTTTCAGCGACTGCGGATTCGGGGAATGGCGGCATCTCGCCGGTCAGCCCGGCGGATGTTGCATTGATTATCAGGTCGTACTGCTTGTCCTTGGGCACGGCGTTGAAGCGGCAGCAGCTCACCGGACCGGAGCGTGAAAAATGCTCGGCCAATGGCCGCGCTTTGGACAGGCTGCGATTTGCAATACACAGCGATTCTGGCTGCATCTCCAGCAACGGCCCGACGATGCCGCGCGTCGCGCCGCCGGCGCCGAACAGGAGGATGCTGGCGCCTTCAATAGTAACGCCCAGGTTTACCACGAGGTCACGCAACAGCCCGAAGCCGTCGGTGTTGTCACCGAAAATCTCCTCATTACGAAACGTCAGCGTGTTGACCGCGCCGGCCGTACTTGCACGTTCGGTCATGTGATCAACGAGCTTGGTGACTTCACTCTTGTGCGGGACGGTCACGTTGAGGCCCTTGCCGCCCTCGCGCTGAAACTGGCGCACCGCTTTTTCCAGTCGTTCGGGGGGCACTTCCATCGGTTCGTATTCGATCTGCTGTGCCGTCTGCTGTGCAAACAGGCGGTGAATAACAGGCGAGCGACTATGCTTGATCGGATAGCCCATGACGCCGTAACGGTCGGTGCTCATCAATTCTCCTCTGCGAGCCAGCGAGCGGCGTCAATTGCGTAATAGGTCAGGATGCCATTCGCGCCCGCGCGTTTAATGCCAAGCAGTGCCTCCAGGACTGTCTTGCGTTCGTCAAGCCAGCCGTTAGCCGCGGCCGCTTTCAGCATCGCATACTCACCGCTGACCTGGTAGGCAAATGTTGGCACCTGGTACGTGTCCTTGACGCGCCGCACGATGTCGAGATACGGCATCGCCGGCTTGACCATGACAAGGTCTGCGCCTTCCTG
>JBATID010000323.1:0-3839 GCA_049667545.1 Woeseiaceae bacterium | reverse complement strand
CTCCAGATATTCGGCGAGCGATGTTCCCGCAGAGGCAGGTTCGTCCGCCAGTATCGTCTGCGTCGCAAAGCAGGCCAGCATAATTAGCAACCGTTTGTACGTCTCCCGCATTGCGCGAGTTTAGAGCAATCAGAGATCCCGCTCCCGAAGCTTTTTTGCCCGCCGATGCAGGGCGGGCAATTGGTTACCAACGTTGCGAAAACCACAAAAATCGATGGGATCGCTTGACATGAGCCGTTATTGGGGTATATTGCCCCAATTATGGATGCCGACATCAAATCAACTATCCGTGCTGCTTGCCGCGCGCTGCTTCGGCCAATAGCGTCGGTCGTATTGAAATGCGGCATGACCTGGAAGGAGTTTTCGGAAATTTCGAAGTCCGTTTTCGTTTCCGTGGCAACCGATGAGTTCGGCATCCGTGGCCGACCAACCAATACTTCCCGGGTCTCTATTCTCACCGGTATCTCTCGAAAGGAAGTAAAGCGTCAACGGGAACTGCTGGCGGAACCGCTCGAAAAACAGTCGGGCAAAACCACTGACGCGACTCGGCTATTGTCCGGCTGGCATCAGGACCCGAACTACGTTTCGCCGGACGGGAATCCACTGGCGCTGGCACCGACTGGTCCGGAACCGAGTTTCGCATCGCTGTTTCACGAGTATGGCGGCGACACGCCCGAGCAGACGTTGCTGCGTGAGCTTCTAAAGGCCGGCTCGATCATACAGAACGCAGAGGGTCGTTATGTTGCCAAGCGCCGCTATCACATGCCGGTCGAGATGGATGTCGGCAGCATTCGGTTTTTTGGAAGCAACCTTTACGACCACGCCAACACCCTGTGTAACAACGTGACTGGCAAACCTGATACGCGGCGACTTGAAGGTTTTGCCGTGGATGATCGCATCGATCCCGGTGCGGTCGAAGAATTTAATTCCTATCTCGACGAAAGAGGACAACAGTTTCTTGAAGAGATCGATGACTGGCTGAGCCGGCATCGTCTCGATCCTAAATCAGCATCCACTTCTCCTGTACGAATTGGCATTGGTGTCTACGCCATTGAAGGAGAATTACCCAAAGGTACATCGTTATGAATATGATCAAATCATCACTAATTATTTGTCTCCTGGCCCTGTTCGTCGGTTGCGGCGGCAGCGGTGGCAGTTCAACGCCGCCGCCCGACAACAACCCTCCGCCGGTCGGCGGAATCGGCAGGACCGGAATAGCGCAGGGACCAATATCGACATTTGGCAGCATCGTCGTCAACGGCGTTCGCTACGACACGAGCTCGGCAAACTTCACAATCAACGGTGTCCCAGGAGGCTCGCAGGACGACCTCCGTGTCGGGCAGGTGGTCACGATAAGCGGTTCGATCGATGACAATGGTGTTGACGGTGACGCGGATGAGGTGGAATTTGAGGACAATGTGACCGGCCCGGTAGAGATTATTGATCCGGTCACGGGACAGCTCGTTGTGCTGGGCCAGACCGTGCTGATAAGCCCGGAAACGTCATTTGATGACAGCATCAGTCCGGCCTCAATTGACGGTCTCGACATTGATGACATCATTGAAGTCAGCGGTCTGGTTGATGCAAACGGTCGAATCACGGCCACTCGAATTGAGTCAAAAGCCGGCGAGATCGAGTTTGAGGTAAAGGGCATCGTGAGCAACCTCAACACGACGGGTTTACTTTTCGATGTCAATAGCCTGACCGTTGACTACAGTGCTGCGACGCTGGAGAACTTCTCTGGCGGCACGATAAGCAGCGGCGATCTGGTCGAGGCGAAAGGAACGTCATTTGGGGCCGGAGGCGAGCTCATCGCCACGCGCGTCGAGCGCGAGGATGGATTGGCCGGCGTAGCTGACGGAGTTCATATTGAAATCCAGGGCTTCATTACACGATTCCAGTCTGCGCAGGACTTTGATGTCACCGGGTTACCGGTAACCACCACAGCAAGCACAGTTTATGAAGGTGGTGTGGAAGGCGACCTCGGGCCGAATATCAAAGTCGAGGTGGAAGGCGACGTCGATGCCACTGGCACACTCGTTGCCACCAAAGTGGATATTCGCCGAGCCAAGGCCGTCCGGGCGACAGCTAACGTAGACTCGGTCAACGCTACGACCAACTCGCTCGTGTTACTGGGCATCACCGTCACTATCGATCTGCTGACCCGCCTCGAAGACAAGACCGACGCCAACGTGCGCCCCTTGACCCTGGCCGACATCAATGCCGGCGACTACGTGGAAATACGTGGCACGGAATTCCCCGCCGGAAGCGGCACGATTCTGGCGGCCATACTCGAACGTGACGATGCCGACCCCGACACTATCCTGCAGGGATTTGTCGAATCGATAGCGCAGCCGGCCTTCACGATACTGGGTGTCACGATTCAGACGGACGGGGGCACGGTGTTCCGCGACGAAAATAATAACGTAATTTCCGCAGGCCAGTTTTTTAGCCAGCTAACCGTAAACTCGCTGGTCAAAGCCAAGGGAACGGAAATATCCGGCTCAGTGATATCGGCAGAGGAAGTAGAATTCGAGGTGGAGTTCTGACAACGCGAAAGTCGCGCGGAGTCAGACTCCGCGCGGCTTACCGCTCGATATTTATTCTGTCGGGATCGATCTGGTAGCTGAATGTTGTCGTCGCCAGCACGGACTCCACGGCTTCCAGCGGCGTAAAGTTTTCGATGGAACCGTGCAGATCGGTGCGCATTGCTTCCATGCGCAGGTCACTGTCTTCGAAAAACAGGATACGGCCGGATTCTCGCGCGGCCCATTTCAGGAAATCAAGCAGCGACTTGCCCTCGATATCGAACGTCGGCGCAAGGTCCGTCGTCCAGTTCCAGAACGGGTCCGTCATCGATAGCTCACTCATCTCGACGCGGCCCTGGCCTTGCAGCGCCAGTCGCTCACCGGACATTGCGATAAACTTGTGAGTGTCCTGACGCACGTCAACGCGACCCTCTCTGACGGCGACGTCCAGGTAATTGTCCTGCAGTGAAACGGCAAACTGGGTGCCGATGTCTGTCACCGCGCCAAACGTCGTGTCGATGCGCAATCCACCATCGCGGTACACGAATTCACCGGTATCGGCGTAGACACGACCCCGCAGCAAAGTGAATTGATCGCCAGACTCGACGCGCAACACCGAACTTTCGCCAAGGCGCAACGACTCGTTACGCGCGAGCAAAAAGCTGTATCCCTGCCCTGCTCCGGTTTCAATCGTCATCCCCGGATAAATTTCATCGCCCAACCGGAGTGCACTGTCGCCGGCCGCGGGGGCGATGACCTTGGCGACGGTACCAACACCTACCGCGGGAATCGGTTCCGGCTGGGTAACAACGATCGCGATCAGCACAGCCGAGGCGGCGGCGGCGAGCGGTAACTTCCATCGCAGCATCCACGAACGCAGCGACTGTTTCCTCCACGATCGGTGCACGCGGTCATAAACTCGCGCATCGTCCGGCGCATGAGTGCTTGCCTGCCACTCCGAGAAAACCTTCGCATACACGCGCGATTCGGCATTCTCGGATATTTCGGCACGCGGACCCGCGAGACGGAGCAAGCGCGCCAGCGCCGCTTCATCGCGATCGAAAGTGTCGTTGGTGTTTTTTGTCGTAGTCATAGCTTTATGCTCAGTCAACGATGAATCCGGGCTCGAAATCCCACAGGGACTTGAACCCGTCTTTAAATGCGGCCCGCGCGCGGCTTAGTACTGATTCCGCCGCTTTGGTGCCAATATTGAGCCTGGCAGCGATTTCGGCAACGCTGCAGCCCTGTATGTATTTCATCTCAAGCGCCGTTGCGTAGTTCGCCGGCAAATATTCCAGTGTTGTTTTTACG
>JBATID010000322.1:0-8930 GCA_049667545.1 Woeseiaceae bacterium | reverse complement strand
GTACAGTTCGCCCTCGAAGGCGGGCCCGCCGAATTGCTGCGCCAGCTGGCCGCAATCCGCTGGCACGGCTGGTTAATCCTGTGCGGCATGTCCGTTGCTGTATTAGCCGTTTTGTCGCGCCTGTTTCAAATATCCCTTCAGGTTATCAACGTCAGGATGCCGTTCCCGACCGCCTTCGATTACAGCACGATGAATAACTTCTTTAACTCGATTCTGCCGATGCAAGGCGGTATCTGGGTGCGCGGCATGTACCTGACGAAGCGCTTTGACATTAGCTGGGCCAGCTACCTGTTTGTCATGGCTAGCGGGCAGATTATCCAGCTCGCCCTACTCGGTGCAATCGCCGTTGGCTTCTACCTGTCGGGCCAACTGCCACTTTACTTGCCTGCCGTTCCGGACACGCCGGTGCTGGTGGGGACCCTCGTCGTGCTGGCGCTCGGTATCGTAGTCGCGGTAGCTCGGCGCAAGACCGTTATGGAATTTGTGTACAAGGGCGCGCGCGGCTTCAGGCTGTGGACCGCAGACCCTGTGCGGCTCGCCCGTTATGTCGTCGAAGCCCTAGTGTTCCACGGGCTGACGGCACTGCGGCTCTGGCTCGCTTTCCTGTACGTCGGCACATCGTTGTCGGTCACCGAAATGTGTGTGCTGTACGCCGCCCTGGCCGTGGGGCTCAGCTGGGCAGTAACCCCCGGCAATATCGGTGTCAAAGAAGCCGCGATCACGGTTCTCGCCGTAATCCTGGGCATTGAAACCGGCGCAGCGGTCGCCGCGTCAATCGTGGATAGAATTGCTTCGCTGTTCGTGACGTTGACGATCGGCGGGTTTGCCGCCTACCGCGTGAGTTCGTCGACGGATGCGGGCTAATCGACCTGTCAGCTCGCCCATTTGCGCAGCGCCTCCACGGTGACGCGGGACGGTTCAACCGAGTCATCAATGCGTGACGGTACGCGCAATTCATCAACGTGACCCGTTTCAATAAACGCCTGCATCGATTCATCGATGTCATTTCTCAGCACTATGTTTTTACCCAACCCGTCCGGACGTTCCGATCGGTCCCTGAATAGCACGGTGGGCACGCCGAGGTAGGACAATTCCTCCTGGTTGGAGCCACCATCCGTAAATACCGCGCGAGCGCCGCCAAGCAGCGCGAGAAACTCGGTGTATGGCATGCGTGGGCAGACCTTGACTCCAGGGGTCTCCGCCAGAGCTGCATAGATGCCGTACTTTTTCAGCCGCAATTCCGTCGGCGGATGCAGAATAAAGTGCACAACGCCGAATTTTGCCGCTGCACAGATCTCATTGACGATGCGCACCAGGGCGTCGCGTTTATAGATATTCTGGAAGCGGTGAATGGACACGACGAAGTAGTCTTGCGCACCCGCAACAATGCGGCTCTTGTCCCGCATTGCAAAACGGACGCAGTCGAGCAACGTATTCTCTTTGGTGTTGACGACGATACAGCCGCGATAACGCCGCATAAGATCCGCTGCCGCATCATTCGGGCAGATGGCAAAACGCGCCTTGCGAAACGTCAGGCGCCGCAGCATCTCCTCTGGGAACGGATCATTCCATTTGCCGGAACTCAGACCGCTTTCCAGGTGCACGACATCGCCGCCGCCCCAGTGGCCCGCAACCGCGCCCAGCCATGTCGATAACGTATCACCATGCACGACCACCAGCGGTCGTTTGCCGGTCCATGTCTGCACGCCTTTGACGTAGCGGTAACAGGCATAGACCGTCGACGGCAGCCAGACCAGCAATCTGCCAATGCTCGAGCGTTCCTTTCGATTTGCCGGTATTTCGAACGTCGAACGCAGTTCGAAGTCATCAACGAGGTCGTCGATGGACTCCTCGTGTTGGCCAGTGAACCAGACCGTATGCTTCATGCCGCCCGCGGCGGCCAATTGCAGGACCGGCGCAATTTTGACGAGCTGTGCGCGCGTCCCAAAAACGAAAATGCACTGCCGCATATCAGGACTTGCTGTAGGTCAGGGCAGTTATCTGCTCAGAGATCAGGCCGATGAGGAAGACGATGACAGACGCACTGAACAACAACATGCTCATATTCGTGAAGCGCCCCATCGTTGCAAACGTATAAACATACCAGCTCGCACCTGTGACAAAGAACAAACCGCTGATCGGCAGGAATATCTTCAACGGCGAATACAAGGTCGCAATCTTGAAAATAATGGCCAGAAAGCGCGCCCCGTCTCGCAACGGACGGATATGACTCTTGCCAATGCGCTTTGATGCAGAGATTGGCTCAAATGTTATCGGGTAGCCGTTACGCAGAAATGCCATCGTGATCGTCGTCGGATAGGAAAACCCGTTCGGCAGCAAGTACAGGAACTGCTTGAACTTATCCGCGCGAACCACGCGAAAACCCGATGTAAGATCCGGGATCTTGCGGCCACTGAGAAGCGATGCAATAGCGTTATAGAGTCCATTGGCAAACAGCCGCCCGACATTGGCGTGCGACCCGGTGTCGCGCGCGCCAATGATCATGTCGTAGCCGTTCTCCAGTTGCCCCAGCAGCGGTGCAAGCTCTTGCGCGTCATGTTGTCCGTCGCCATCCATCAACGCAATGACATCACCGCGCGCAGCTCGAGCACCCGTTTTCACCGCGGCACCATTTCCCAGGCTCTCAGGGTGCGTGACAACCGTGGCGCCGGCGCTCGCCGCAACCACCGCGGTATCGTCGGTCGAACCGTCATCGATGACCAGTATTTCCGCGTCAGGATAGCAATCACGCGCCGCGCTCACGACGGCACCGATCGCCTTACTTTCGTTCTTGGCAGGGATAACTATGGATAATTGCATCAGGGTTGTTCCGACATTTCCGCCTCCAGGGCGTCAACGTAATCATACAGCCTGTTGATTAACCGTCGCCAGCGCAGGGCTCTAATCGGGTTTGCAGGCGTATCACGCGCCGCCTTATCAAGAAACTCGCGGGCACCCGCCGTATCACCGGACGGCGCGAGCGTTACCGTCATCATTAACACCACGTCTTCGCTTGGCAGGAACTCGTATGCCTTGCGCAAATGGCCTATCGCCGCCGCCTCATCGCCTAACTGTTGCTGCATCGATGCCAACAGCATTTGATGGATCATGTTGTATCGTGGATGACCTGCATATTCCGGGTTATCGCGTAATACTTCGGCCATCCGCATGACCGTTTCCGGAGAAACCGCGGGGCATTTTAGTTCGCTTGCCGTTGCAAACAGTTCAAGCAACATTTGCGGCGCCACAAAAAAGAGACGGCCATTGGCCAGCTGCGCGCTAACCTCTTCGACTTGAGTCGACTGCAGCTCTTCCGGTCGGGTCTTGCACATCAGGTTTAGTTCCTGAATTCGCAGCGTCGCGTATTCCGGATGGCGGTGCGCAAAATCCCTGATTGCCTCAATCGTTACATCAGCGCTCTCTTCACTCATCCGATACGTCATCAGGTTGGTGACAGCGCGGATCGAATCAGGGTACTTGATAACCCAATAGCTTGCTGCCAGTCGTGGGTCGCCCTGCAGCGACGCAAAACTGTACAGCAGCAACGCATTGACAACGACAACCAGCGGTATCACTCGGAGCGCGACCGTCCGAACCTGATCGGAATGGAGAATTAGCAGCGCCGTCAGCGCGACGATCGGCCCGGCAATCGGCAAATAATTCCGGTGCTCGAAGTACAGCTCGAGCGGCACCACCGTTGACTCCAGCAAATGGCCGGCTAGGTACCACAGTATGCCCATCGCGAATAGCGGGAATCGACGCCGCCAAATAACTGCGCCGAACGCGAGAACGCCCCAGCCGGTCACGGCAAGTAGCGCTGCAGGCGACCAGAGACTGCGGACAACCTCAATATCGCCCTGGTAAATACCAAGGCGGCCGGACAATCCAACCAGCGCTTTCGACAAATAAATCCACAGAAGCTGCGCCTGGGTCAGCAACCGTTCCACGGCGTCGAAGCCACGATACTGGATCATGTGCTCGGGGTAGTTAAATATGCTGACGAGATACGCGATCACAATCAGCGCCGGCAGCCATAGAAACACGACCGTCCAGATGCGCCACGTCGTACGTGAAACACTCTCCGGCCTTTGTAGCAAGGTCGATTCGATGACCAGCACGAACAGCGGTAGCAACACGCCGGATTCTTTCGCAAGCGCTGCCAGGATGGATGCACCAGTCAGGCTGATTGCCATCAGCAACAGGCCCTTACGAGGACTACGCACGACCAGACCACGCGCAGCAATGTAGGTCGCGAGTCCGGCCAGCATAAAGAAAGCACTCAGCGTGGTCATGCGCTGCACGACCAGCATCGTCGCTGTTGCAATCAATGGCAGCGTTACCCAAACGCTGGCAGCGGCGCAGCCTATCAGCGTTGCCGGCTGGCGCCCGTCGCCGCGAATAATGAACAACTGACGCACGAAGAAGGCCAGCAGCAAAGCATTCAGCAAGTGAATCGCGATGTTAACGCGCAGGAATGCATCCGGACCCTGCGACCACTGGTCGGCCTGCAGTGCAAACGTAAGCAGTGACAATGGCCGGCCCAAAGGCCCCGCCGTGCCGCCCAGAACAAAATCGATCATCGACGTGCGATCGGAGACGCTTTCCAGGCTACCGAGATTCGCCTGGTCATCGAGCTGGAAGTTGGAGCCCAGAGAGGCGCTGTAGCCGATTCCTGCCAGTATCAAAGCCGCCGCAAGCGCCAGCAGGGGCAGCCTTTTTGTCACGACGCGAACATGATCATGATACCGGCGGCGACTGCGGAGCCAATCACGCCAGCGACATTCGGACCCATGGCATGCATCAACAGAATATTTTGCGGGTTGGCCTCGAGGCCCACTTTGTTCGCAACCCGCGAGGCCATTGGCACCGCGGATACACCAGCCGCACCGATTAGCGGGTTGATGGGCTGGCTCGAAATTTTGTTGAGCAGCTTGCCCATCAACACGCCGCTGGCCGTACCGATCGCAAAGGCCACCATGCCGAGAACCAGGATGCCCAGTGTGCTGGACACCAGGAACTGCTCGGCGCTCAGCTTCGACCCCACGGCCAGGCCGAGAAAAATGGTAACGATATTGATCAGCGCATTTTGCGTCGTGTGCGACAGTCGCTCGACGACACCACACTCGCGCATCAGGTTGCCGAATGCCAGCATGCCAAGCAGCGGCGCGGCTGACGGCAACAGCAGTGCCACCAGCAGCAACAGCAGCAACGGAAAGAGGATGCGCTCCGCCTTCGACACCTCACGCAGCTGCACCATCTCGATGCGCCGTTCCGCTTCGGTTGTCAGAAGTTTCATGATCGGCGGCTGGATCAGTGGCACCAGCGCCATATAGGAATAAGCGGCAACCGCAATGGCACCCAGGAGATCCGGCGCGAGTTGCCCCGCCACGTAGATAGCGGTCGGCCCATCGGCGCCGCCGATGATGCCGATCGCCGCGGCCTCGCGCAGCGTGAAATCCATCCAGCCGAGCGACGTCAGGCCAAGCGCACCCAGCAACGTCGCAAAAATACCGAATTGCGCCGCCGCGCCGAGAAACAGGGTGCGCGGATTCGCCAACAGCGGGCCAAAGTCGGTCATCGCGCCGACGCCCATAAATATAATTAACGGAAAGGCGCCGGTCTCGATACCAACCACGTAAGAGAGATGCAACAAACCGTCACCGGTCGCAATCTCGACGCCGGGTATGTTGCTAAGGAGACCGCCAAAACCGATGGTTACGAGCAGCAGCGGCTCAAACTTGCGCACGATGCCGAGGTACAGCAACAGCAGACAGACGACGAGCATGATAATTTGCCCGGCGGTGATCTGGTAAAGACCCGAACCCGTCCAGATTTGCTCAATCAGATCCATCAGAAACGCCGCAATCAGCCGATCGCCACGAGGGCGTCGCCAACAGCAACTTTGTCACCCTCATGAACGTAGACATCAGTAATCGTGCCCGAGCGCGGTGCGCTTACGACAGTCTCCATCTTCATGGCTTCCACGACGAGCAAGCCGTCTCCTTCCTTGACAACCGCACCGACGGTTGCGTGCACTTTGAAAATATTCCCGGCGAGTACCGCCTTCACCGCCTGTCCCGCGGCCGGCGCCGCCGCCGCGGGCTGTGGCGCAGCACTGACACTGGCGAGCTGGCCGCTTTCGGCCACTTCCACCGTGAATTCCTTGCCGTTAACTCGCACGGCATAGACGCCGGTGCCCGAACCCGGTGCCGCAGGAACTGTCGCAGGAGCTGCCGCCGGCGCTGCCACGATCTCACCGGTGGGAGCCGGCTCGAAAGCGTCCGGGTTATCGCGATTCTCCAGAAACTTCGTACCGATTTGCGGAAACAGCGCGTATGTCAGCACATCATCGACAACGGCATCTGCCAGGCGGATGCCGCGTTCCCTGGCCAGGGTCGTGAGCTCGTCAGTCAGACTGTCCAGCTCAGGTTCAAGCAGGTCAGCTGGGCGACAGGTTATCGGTTTAGCGCCGTCGAGAACCTGCGCCTGCAGCTCCGTATTCACGGGTGCTGGTGTCGCCCCATACTCACCTTTGAGAATGCCGGCTGTTTCTTTCGTGATATTCGCATAACGCGCACCGGACATCGCATTGATGACCGCTTGCGTACCGACGATCTGGGATGTCGGCGTCACTAACGGCAGCATGCCCAGATCCTTGCGGACCCGCGGGATTTCCTCAAGTACTTCGTCGAGCTTGTCCGTTGCGTTCTGCTCGCGCAGTTGACTCTCGAGGTTGGTCAGCATGCCGCCCGGTACCTGGGCGATCAGGATGCGTGAATCGACCCCTTTGAGCGAGCCTTCAAATTTCGCGTACTTCTTGCGCACCTCGCGAAAATACGTGGCTATTTCCTCGAGCTGTTTAATATCAATGTTGGTGTCCCGATCCGTTCCCTCGAGAATCGCCACCAGCGTCTCCGTCGGCGAATGGCCGTAGGTCATGCTCATCGATGACACCGCAGTGTCGATGTTGTCGACGCCCGCTTCGGCGGCTTTCACGCAGGTTGCAATAGAGAGACCCGTGGTCGCATGACTGTGCAGGTGAATCGGGATATCCACCGCCTGCTTCAGGCGACTGACGAGCTCAAAAGCAACGTACGGCCGCAACAGGCCCGCCATGTCCTTGATGCAGATCGAATGCGCGCCCATGTCTTCGATGCGGCGACCCATGTCGACCCACAGGTCAACGGTATGCACTTCGCTGACCGTATATGAAATCGTCCCCTGCGCGTGCTTGCCGACGGCGATCGTCGCTTTCACCGCTGTCTCAAGATTTCTGAGGTCGTTCAGGGCATCGAAAATACGAAACACATCGACGCCGTTTGTAGCGCAGCGCTCAACGAATTTCTCAACAAGGTCGTCAGCGTAATGTCGATAGCCCAGGATGTTCTGGCCACGAAACAGCATCTGCTGCGGCGTGTTCGGCATGGCGGCTTTCAAACGTCGAATGCGCTCCCAGGGATCCTCACCCAGGTAGCGAATACACGCATCGAAGGTCGCCCCGCCCCAGGACTCAATCGACCAGAAGCCAATCTGATCCAGCTTGGCCGCGATCGGCAACATATCGTCGATACGCATGCGGGTTGCCAACAAGCTTTGGTGCGCGTCTCGCAGCGCCAGTTCGGTAATACCGAGAGGTTTTTTATTGCTCATCGTTTCGTGTCTTTTGGTTTCAGAAAATTAGTGGGTTCAAATTCGCGACTTGCGGTGCTGGCTGATGGCTGCCGCGATCGCAGCAACTTCTTCATCCGTGGCACCCGCAGTCTCGGCAACCGGAGTCAGCTGCTTTACGATCGCTGCCATCAGGGACATCGCCGCAACCAGGATGGTCAGGAACACGAACACGGTCCCCATGCCAACGAGCATGAGCGTGAGTCCCTGATCAAGCAGAGTGGGTTGCATCGAGTCTCCATAGGGCAACTGCGAGCGCCTGATTATACTGAAACTGCCGTTCCAACATAGCACCCTCGGCAATTGAAGTGACGTTCACTGGATGCAGCTGCAACTAGTTGGGCGCGCGAGCACGGTCGAGCCTAAATCCCGAGCAATGTTATGGCGATGCCACACGCCGCAACGGACGCGCCGGCGACCGCGTGCTCCCAGCGGCCGACTGTTGGCAGCTTCAGCTTGTCGAGACCAATGCGGGTAATGGCGACCGCCGCCAGCATGGTGGCAAGCGTCACGATACTAAACACCAGCGCCACCCACATCACCAGCGCACCGCTCTGTCGAGCCGCCGGGTACATAAAAAGCGGAATCAGCGCCTCACAGGGACCGAGCACAAAAATGATAAAAATCGCCCATGGAGTCAGCGAGCCGCGTTTATCAAGGTCATGCACATGCGTGTGCTCGTCGTGGTGATCATGCTGGTGCTCATGCACGACATCGGCATGGACATGCGGGTGGGAGTGCGTGTGTGCCCTGCCCGCCTGCCGCAATCCCCAGGCGAAATACATCAAACCGAATGCCAGCAAGGCCCAGCCCGCCAGCCCGCCACGCAGGCCGTCTATGGCGACCATTGACGCAAGCTCCGCCCCGAGCAGCAAACCCAATACGCCAAGGACCAGTGAACCCGCCACGTGTCCGACACCGCAGAAAAACGTAATTCTGAGCGTCTTCGCGAGGCTCCAGCCGCGCGCCTTGCCCATTGCGGTAAATACGACGTAATGATCCGGCCCAAACACCGTGTGCAGGAACCCGACAGCCGCTGCCGAAAGCAGCAGAATCTGCGCTTCAGTCATCGTTTCAGAGTAGCCCGGCCCGTGACCGGGGCGCGATAGGTATTTACCTATACCGGAAGTGCCTGTCGTGCAACGGCTTATTCCGATAACCAGGCACAAATCGCTGTTTGAGCGGCCCGCAATCAGGCAGACTGGCGCCCATGAAAGGCCTCGACATACGATCCGCCCTGCTCGCGTTGCTCTGCACGAGTT
>JBATID010000321.1:0-3333 GCA_049667545.1 Woeseiaceae bacterium | reverse complement strand
TCGAAATAACAGTAGTACATACTTAGCCTCCAGCCCCTGTTGCAGAGCCCCAGATCAATAGTGCCGCGTAAGCGCGCCACGGTCGCCATGCCTCGGCGCGCCGCAGCAATTGTGCCGGCTTCATTCTTCTGCCTTGCTCGTCATCGAAAGCCCGCAGCAGTCCGAGATCGCCGGCCGGAAACGCGTCCGGATTTTTCAACGCTCGCATTGCCACGTATTGGGCGGTCCAGTCGCCAATGCCGGGTATCGTTTTCAGCGCCGCGGCAAACGCATCCGGATCCTGCGTGGCATCGAAGCATAGCTGTCCGTTACAGGTCGCATTCGCAATGGCGCGTATGGTGCGAGCGCGACTGCCGATGACGCCCAAGGTCTCGAGTCGGGCCCGCTTCAGCCTGGCGGGCGCGGGAAACAGCTGCTGCGGCGCATGCGGCACGCCCTCAACCGCCACATCGACCGGCTCCCCGTAGCGAGCCACTATCCGGCCGGCCAGAGTCGTGGCCGCTTTGACCGAAACCTGCTGTCCGAGAATCGCGCGAACGGTGAGTTCAAAGCCATCCCAGGCGCCGGGCACGCGTATGCCCGGACTTTGTCGCAGCCGACGCTTCATGACCGGATCGCGAGCCAGGACCGCGTGTACATCGCTGATCGCGGCATCGAGGTCAAACAGGCTGCGTACGCGCTGCACCACCGCAATCAGTGAGACCGTGGTGATGCCATGTAGCCTGAGCAGCAATACGCCGCCGGTCTCGCGTACGTCGATAACACCGCGTTCGTCGCCTATCGCTATAGTCCGCAGATACCGGTCGTCATGCACCTGCTCGACCCCCGGCGCTGCCCGGGCTGCGAAGAAACCCAGCAAGGCGGGCCAGTCGAAAGGGCTGCGGTAGGCAAGCTGCACGCTGAAGCCGCTGTCGGCGACGATAGATTCTCTACCCCGCCGCAGCTCGCGCGGGGTTCGATCGTAAGTCTTGCGAAAAGTATCGTTAAAGCGTCGCGTGCTGCCAAAACCGGATGCGACCGCAATATCGCGCATCGGTAACGACGTCTGGTCGATCAGCGCCTTTGCAAAATGCAGCCGCTGGGTATGTGCGACCGCCAGCGGACTCGCACCAAGATGCTGCGTGAACAGTCGGCGCAGGTGTCGGCTGGTGACACCAAGGCGCTCAGCCAGGTCATCAACGTTACCTTCATCAAGAGCGCCTTCGGCAATCAGTCGCAAACCGCGGCGCACCGTGGTGGAGGTGCCGGCCCACGCCGGCGTGCCGGGAGCGCACTCGGGCCGGCAACGCAGGCACGGACGATAGCCGGCTTCACCGGCCGCGGCGGCCGTGCGGTAAAAACTGACGTTCTCGCTCTTTGGCGAGTTTGCCGGACAGATGGGTCGGCAGTAGATGCCGGTGGTCTTTACGGCGATGAAGAACTGACCATCAAAGCGAGCGTCGCGCGACAGTCGCGCCCGTTCAAAAATTTCGTTCGATGTGGTCACGGCTACTCCTTTACGAAGAAGTATACGCTCGCGACCTGATCAAACTGGCCAGAATCGGACCTGTAAGCAAAAAAGCCGGACAGCCCTCACGGCTGCCCGGCTTCCCGGTTCTTGCGTCATACGCTTACGCGGCAGATCGGGTTTTCGCTGCCTGCCGCTGTTCCAGCCATTCCTGCAGCGCGTCAGAGCCACCGATGCGCTGGCCGTCGATAAAGACCTGCGGGTAGGTGTGCTTTTCCGAGAAGGCGCGCAGGGACTGGTCGCTGAAGTCGCGGCCCAGCAACAGCTCCTCAAACTCGATGCCGGCATCGCGCAGCAGGCCTTTGGCACGTGCGCAGAACGGACAGCCGTCACGCGTGAGAACCGCGACGTTGTTCGGCGCCAGCGCTTTTGGTGCGAGGTACTTGAGCATGGTGTCAGCGTCTGACACGTGGAACGGATCGCCCGGCTCCTCTGGCTCTACGAACATTTTCTCAATGACGCCATCACGAACCAGCATCGAGTAGCGCCATGAGCGCTTACCGAAGCCCAGGTCTTCCTTGCCGACCAGCAGACCCATACCCGCGGAGAAGTCGCCGTTACCATCTGGCAGGAACGTCACGCGATCCGCATGCTGGCTGCGTTTCCATTCGTTCATGACAAACGCATCGTTGACCGAAACGCAGATCACGTCGTCCACGCCGTTCGCTTTGAACGACGGTACGAGCTGGTTGTAGCGCGGCACGTGTGATGACGAACAGGTCGGTGTGAAGGCACCAGGCAGCGAAAATACAACGACGGTCTTGCCAGCGAAAACATCATCGCTGCTGAGCTCTACCCACTCGTGTTCACGACGAGTCTTAAAGGTGACGCTGGGTATCTTCTGGCCTTCCAGGTTCTTGAACATGGTTTTTTTCTCCGGGTTAATGGTTGTGGTCATGCCAGCATGCTTCTCAGCATCCAGGCGTTCTTTTCATGAATTTGCATGCGTTGCGTTAACAAGTCCGCGGTCGGCTCATCGTTGGCCGCGTCGGCCGCTGGAAATGCCTCGCGCGCCGTGCGCACGACTGTTTCCTGGCCGATGGCGAGCTGGCGGATCATTTCTTCAGCCGTCTCATTGCCATCACCCTCTTCGATCTTGGTCAGCTTGGCGAACTTCGAGTACGATCCGGG
The DNA here is from genome assembly GCA_049667545.1 of Woeseiaceae bacterium. GTDB lineage: Bacteria > Pseudomonadota > Gammaproteobacteria > Steroidobacterales > Woeseiaceae > UBA1847. Next base: position 695 of record JBATID010000321.1, on the reverse strand, counting down.
CGCTTTCACACCCAGGGCGCGAATGCGTTCCGCAATTTCGTCGACGGCCGTCGCAAGTTCCGTGTACTGCGTCTCGAACATCATGTGCAGCGTGTTGAACTGCGGCCCGGTGACGTTCCAGTGGTAATTGTGTGTTTTCAGATATAGCGTGTAACTGTCGGCCAACAGGCGCGCCAGTCCGCTCGAGATGTTCTCGCGGTCTTTTTCGTTAATACCGAGATTGATTTCCATAACTGCCTCCTGTGCTTAAGCACTCACTAACGATACCGGGGGTTGATTATTAAATAAAGTGGTTTAATTGTATCGTTATATGCTATTTTATCGATCGTATGAAAGCGCCCACTATCAAACAACTCCAGTATTTCCTGGCCCTGACGGAAACCCGGCATTTCGGGCAGGCCGCGAAGCGCTGCTTCGTCTCGCAATCGGCCTTCAGCAACGCCATCAAGGAGCTGGAGACGGTTCTCGATGCGGAGCTGGTTGATCGCACCAATCGCAGTGTGACCATAACGGCGACCGGACAAGAGGTCGCCGTGCAGGCAAAGCTCGTCATGAACGACGTCGAAAGCCTGGTCGAAAGCGCGCGCGGGCACAAGGACCCGCTCACCGGCGAGCTGCGGCTGGGCGTCATCCCGACGATTGCACCTTTCCTGCTGCCGGAGGCACTGCCCCGGCTACGCGCGAAATACCCGGCG
>JBATID010000320.1:0-3459 GCA_049667545.1 Woeseiaceae bacterium | reverse complement strand
TATGCCGGAGCGTTCTCGCGCAGGCCGGCACCACTAGTCCTGCGGCAATTCGCCGGTACGGATTGCATGCCGCGCCGCCGCGAGCAGCCGATTCGTATCGATCGGCTTGCTCATCAAGGTGCAGTTGTCCAGCAGGCGTGCATCCTTCACCACCTTGGAGGTATCACCGCTGACAATAAAAGCGGGGATTTGCACGCCGAAGAACTCGCGAATAGCGCTGACCGCCTGCACCCCGGTGGAGCCATCCAGTAAATGGAAATCGGAGATCAGCAGCGCGGGCACATCGTCGAGCTTTTCGATCAGTGCGCTAGCCTCGGTGGCCGAGGCGGCGATCGCGATTTCAATGCCCTCCGCCTCGAGCAGCAGCCCCCAGGCATTCACCACGTTGACGTCGTCTTCGATGAGAATGACCAGGCCGGCAGCGGCGCGTTCGGTGTCGGCAAGGTCCGGTTCTTCCTCGTCGACGACAATGTCTGCCCCCGCAACCGTCGGAATGCTCACACTGAAACACGAGCCTTCGCCGATAGTGGACTCCACGCCGATAGTCAGCTCGAGCAGGTCAGCCAGCCGCTTGACGATCGCAAGGCCCAGGCCGAAACCCTCTTTGCTTGCGCCGGGCGCCTTGCACTGGTGGAACTCGCGAAAAATCTCTTCCAGCTGATCCTCGGCAATGCCGATGCCGGAATCCGATACCTGCACCCGGCAATAGCCCTCGCTATCGATACATTCCAGTCGGATCGAGCCTTTGTCGGTGTAACGAATCGCGTTGGAGACGAAATTCTGAATGATTTCGGCCAGCAGGTTCGGGTCACTGTTGATCACCGCATTGCTCGCCGACCACGTGAATTCGAGCTCACCATGGTGTGCCTGCCGCGCGAACTCGGGAGACAAGCGATCGATCAGGCGCTTGATGGGAAACTGTTCAAGTTCCGGCGTCACGACGCCGGCGTCGAGGCGACTGATGTCCAGCAACGAGTTCAGCAAGTTAGTCATTGCGGTCAACGAATTTTGCTGGTGCTCGATCATCTCCAGCGCACGTTCATCCTTGACGGTGCGCCGCAGCGCGCCGTTCAGCAGGCTCAATGCCTGTACCGGCTGGCGCAGATCGTGGCTGGCAGCCGCCAGGAAGGCGCTATTCGCTTTGTTGGCACGTTCCGCCTCCTGGCGCGCCGCGATAATGTCATCCTCCATGAGCTTGCGCGCCGTAACGTCTCGGATAACGCTCGATGTGAATCGGCCGTTCGCGGACTTCACCGGACTCAAACTGATTTCCACCGGGAACTCGCTGCCGTCACGGCGCCGCGCCGCCAGGGCAAGGCCAACGCCCATTGGGCGCAACGATGGCGTTTTCGCGAAACCTTCACGATGTTGGACATGTCGTTTGCGGAGCCGCTTTGGCAGGAGCTCCTCCACAGGCTGGCCAAGCATCTCGTTACGGCGATAGCCGAACATCGCCTCCGCCTGCGCGTTGACGATTGCAATCTTGCCGCGGTCATCGATGATAATCATCGCATCAGGCGCCGACTCGAGCAGGGTGCGAAAGTAGGCCTCCGAATCATCGGCCACGTCTCGACTGCGAATGGTGCTGGTGACGATCAGGCCGTCCTCGGTCTCGATCGGGTTAAGCGCAATCTCTGCGCGAAACAGGCTACCGTCTTTGTGACGTCCCTGAATATCCAGCCCCGACACCATCGGCCGTGCGCGTGGCGCACTGTGATAAGAGTTCCGCAGCCCCTCGTGTGCCTTGCGCATGGCCTCCGGCAACAATATCTCTATGGGCTCGCCGACCAGTTCCCCGGGCGCATAGCCAAATAGCTGCGCGGCAGCCTGGTTGACAACAGAAATTCGACCCTGTCCGTCCGAGATAATGGTGGCATCCGGGGATGCATTCAGAATTTCGCTGACAATATCGGCAGGCAGCGGGATTCGCTTCATGGGGGTCTTCGGCAAGGAATTGAGTCTCCGATTATAAGCATGAAGAGCGTCCGATCTGGACATTTGTTGGCCCCGGCCCGCCATACGTATCCTCCCCTATACGATGGCTCCAATGTGACTGTTAGCCTGCTCCCCGCTACGCCGCTATACTATGCAGCGATTCAGCAGGTGCCGTCTCAATGCGCCATTTTCAGGGTCGCAGCGCCAGTCGCGACCATTGCTTCGCCAACATTAACCAGGGGTCTTCCTTTGGACAAAGCAGCTTCCTATAACGAGACAGTAGTGCGCCAGTTTTCGATCATGGTCGTCGTCTGGGGCATCGTCGGCATGCTCGTCGGCCTGCTCATTGCCGCGCAACTGATCTGGCCGCAGCTCAACTTTGACCTGTCTTTCCTGAGCTACGGCCGGCTGCGGCCGCTGCACACCAATGCGGTCATCTTTGCTTTCGGCGGTTCAGCGCTGTTTGCGACGGCTTATTACGTGGTACAGCGAACCTGTCACGTTCGCCTGGCCTTCGACAAGCTCGCTGCTTTCACTTTCTGGGGCTGGCAGCTGATTATCGTGCTGGCGGCCGTGACGTTGCCGCTTGGCATCACGCAAAGCAAGGAATACGCTGAGCTCGAGTGGCCGATCGACCTGTTGATTGCAGTCGTCTGGGTCGCTTTCGGAGTCGTCTTCTTCGCCACGATCGCCAAACGGCGCGTCAAACATATCTACGTGGCCAACTGGTTCTACGGTGCATTCATCATCACGGTTGCCGTGCTGCACATATTCAACAACCTGGCCATCCCGGTCTCACTGACCAAGTCTTACTCGATCTACACGGGCGTCGTCGACGGCATGATGCAGTGGTGGTACGGCCATAACGCGGTCGGCTTCTTTCTCACAGCCGGCTTCCTCGGGATGATGTATTACTTCGTGCCGAAGCAGGCCGGACGGCCCGTGTATTCATACCGGCTGTCGGTCGTGCATTTCTGGTCGCTGATCGCGGTCTACATGTGGGCCGGCCCGCACCACCTGCACTACACCTCGCTGCCGGACTGGGCGCAGACGCTGGGCATGGTGTTTTCCATCATCCTGCTGGCGCCGTCCTGGGGCGGAATGATCAACGGCATCATGACGCTGTCAGGTGCCTGGCATAAGCTGCGCTCCGACCCGATCCTGAAATTCATGATCGTGGCCCTGTCGTTCTATGGCATGTCGACATTTGAAGGGCCGATGATGTCCATCAAGACCGTCAACGCGTTGTCGCATTACACCAACTGGACCATTGGCCACGTGCACTCAGGCGCTCTGGGCTGGGTCGCCATGATGACCATCGGCTCGATGTACTCGCTGCTGCCGCGCCTGTATAACCGCGACGGCATGTACAGTACGAAGCTGATCGACGTGCATTTCTGGACGTCTACCATTGGTGTGGTCCTCTATGCCGTCTCGATGTGGATTGCGGGTGTTACAGAAGGCCTGATGTGGCGGGCGGTTAATGATGACGGCACGCTGACCTACTCGTTCGTCGAGTCTGTA
>JBATID010000319.1:0-3705 GCA_049667545.1 Woeseiaceae bacterium | reverse complement strand
GTGGCAGTCGCCCAGGGCACCGCCATTCAGCAACAAATCAACTTCACGCGAACCAATGAATTTGAAGCGGATCGCGTCGGTATTTCTGCCCTCGCCGATGCCGGCTTCGACCCTTACGGCATGGCCTCGTTTTTCGAAGTCATTTCACGACAGACCACGACCAGCCCGGAACTGCGCGCGCCGGAGTTTCTGCGCACGCACCCGGTCAGCACGGATCGGATCGCCGAGGCGCGCAATCGGGCGCGCGCGTATCCGAACATCCGCAGTGACGACTCCGTGAGCTACGGCATCGCACGGTCTCGCATAATCGTCGAGCGCTTCGACACGGCGAAAGAAGCTGTCGCCTATTTCGAAAAGCGCGACTACGACGCCCAGAACAACACCGAACGCTATGGCCGGGCGGTTGCTTACCAGCGTGCCGGGCTTTACTGGCAGGCGCTCGATATTTTTAACGACTTGCTGAAGGCCGACAAGTCAGTCACTGCCTATCACATCGGGCTGGGCCAAACGCTGGTCGCACTCGACCAGCCAGGCGACGCGCTTAAAACCTACGAGCGCGCGTTGGCGCTTTTCCCCCGCAATGTACCGCTGGTTCTTGACTACAGCGAGCGACTTTTGCAGCTAGGGCAAGCCGTGAAAGCGCATACGCTACTGCTCGACCTGCTGAATAACGTACCGCCCACGCCTGAGCAAGTTCGCCTCATCGCACGAGCTGCCAACGACGCCGGCGAACAGGCCGAGGCTTACTACTACCTGGCCGAATATCGCCTCATGATTGGCGACCTGACCGGCGGCATCGACTACCTGCGCCAGGCGCTTAACCTTCCGGAGCTGCAGGAGATTCAACGCATTCGCTTTGAAGCCAGGATCGACTTCATCCGTGAATTCATGACGGAGGAACAACTGAAGATGATGCGGCGTGATCGTCCGGTTGGTACCTCCGCCCGCACTTCGAATTAGCCGTGCCAGCACTGGACATGACACGCACGGCACGTGCGAGCACGGTAATACTCGCAGCGACTTTGCTAGGCGCTTGCGCCAGCGTACCGGCCGAGCAGCGCGCTGCATCCGATCCGTGGGAGCCTCTGAACCGCACGCTTTTCGACGTCAACACGGCTATCGATAAAGTCACGCTGAAGCCGATCGCGAAAGGCTACCAGGCAATCATCCCGTCTCCCGTCCGCACTGGCATCAGTAATTTCTACAGCAACCTGGCCACACCGGGTTCTGCCGTAAACAACGTCCTGCAGGGTAAACCAAAACGCGGTCTCTCCGAGCTGACGCGATTTCTCTTTAACAGCACCATGGGACTCGGCGGCATTCTTGACGTTGCGACTGCCGGCGGGCTCGAAGCATACCGAGAAGACATTGGCCAGACCGTCGCAGTCTGGGGTGTACCGGCGGGACCGTATGTGATGTTGCCTTTTCTTGGTCCGAGCACGCTACGTGACGCCCTGCTGTTCCCCATTGAAGCCATCACACCGCTTTATTATTACGAGAATACATCGGTACGGGACAAGCTACAGGTACTGCGGATTATCGATCTGCGAAGTCGCCTGCTGGTCACCGAAAAATTCCTCGAAGATTCGAAGGACCCCTACATCACGTTGCGTGAGTCCTACCTGCAGAATCGCGAGTACGTCATTTATGACGGCAATCCGCCCGAAGACGATGCGTTCTTCGATGAGCTCATGGATGATGGCGGTTTCGACCAGGACTGAGCGCCCCGCCCTATTCGGTTTCGGGTGCCTCGATGAACCCCGCCCAGCGCTCGCCACGACTCAAGAGTTCGTCCACCTCAGTCGTTTTCGCAATTGCCATCACTCGCTTCGGCATGCCCACGAAGCGAATTTCCCGGACCGTGTGATTCGCCCATGTGACCCATTCCAGCAGGAGCGCCAGGCCGGCAGAATCGCTCTCCGTGACGCCAGACAGGTCGATTTCAAGTTGGGTGTGTTCTTCGAAAGGTTTCTCGCTGGCCTTTAAGATACGCTCGGCACTGTCAAACGTCATTTCGCCCGTCAGCGCGAAACGCCCATCACCAAGATCCTGCAGCTCAAAATCACTCACTGGCGGATATGCCCGCCTCTTTTTCAAGTCGTTCGATGACGGCGTCCAGGCTGCTGGCAGTGATCTCGCTGTCGAGCTCGGCACGATAATTCCGGACGTAAGAGACGCCCTCGACCACAACGTTGAATACGAGCCAGCCGGACTCGCGTTTCACGAGATCATAATCAACGGCAACCTTGCTGCCATCATCCAGCACAACCGTACTTCTGACTTTCGTGCGGTTCTTGGTGGCATCACCGCGGAACGGAAGTATTGTGATCTTGCTGGGGTCGAACTCAAGCACGCCGTCCGCATAACGGCGCATCAATGATTGGTAAAACCCCTCAATAAACCGATTTTTTTGCTCCGCACTCGCTGTTCGCCAGTATTTTGCCAGCACTATCTGGGCCGCGAAATCCCGATCGAAGCGCGGCAGCAAGATACTGTCGATCAACTTGTAGAGCGCCGGCCGATCGGCGGCAAGCTCAGCCTTGCGGCCATCGAGGCCTTCGGTTAACAGGGCAACCGATTCTTCGATTACCCTGTTCGGTGTATCGGCGGCGAATGCCGTTAGCGACGTCAACGACATTGTTGCGGCCGTCAACGCAATCCATACAGAACGCATTTTCATTCCTCTCATACTTATTCCTTGTCCTTAGATCCGGAACTGACGAGAAACTTGCCGATCAGGTTTTCCAGAACAATTGCCGACTGGGTAAATAATACTTCGCTGCCGTCCTCGAGGTACAAGTCGGAGCCGCCGGCCTGCAGCCCGATATATTGGCTACCGAGGATGCCCGCCGTCAATATGCTCGCATCCGAATCGTCGGGAATCTGGTCATACCTGGCATCGATAACGAATTCCACGACCGCCTCCAGCGCAACCGTGTCGAACGTTACACTGGTTACGCGACCGATCGTTACACCCGACATGGCCACCGGCGCCCGGCTGCGCAGGCTGCCGACGTTCTCGAAGCGCGCCTCAACCGTGTATACCTCGTCGGCCGAGAAATCGTCTCCGCCCGTCGTTTGCGTCGTTAGAAAAAATAGCGCGCCCAGTCCCAGAAGGACAAATAGTCCTGTACCTACCTCAACGGCTCGGGTTTGTTTCATCTTAGTTCCTCAAAGCATGAAGGCCGTGATCACAAAATCGAAAACCAGCACGGCAATTGCTGTTATGACTACTGTACGTGTCGTTGCCCTGCCAACACCTTCGGCTGTGGGGATCGCATTATAGCCTTCCCACACGGCGATATGGCTTGCCAGCACACCGAACACAATGCTCTTGAATATGCCTTCGTTAATATCGTCAATGTCGACGGTCATCTGCATCTGTTGCCAAAAAGCGCCGACGTCGACCGACAACAACTCGACGGCAACCAGGTGCGTGCCAAACAGGCCAATCATGCTGAAAATGGCCGCGAGAAACGGCATCGCGATTACGCCCCCCAGGAACCGCGGCACCAGCACCCGACTGACCGGGTTCACTGCCATCATTTCCATCGCCGACAGCTGGTCCGTTGCTTTCATCAGGCCGATCTCGGATGACAGCGCAGTACCTGCGCGTCCGGCAAACAGCAGCGCCGTGATCACCGGGCCCAGTTCCTTCACCAAAGCGAACGCCGCAAAAAAACCAATCGAGTCTTCCGCATTGAA
>JBATID010000318.1:0-1925 GCA_049667545.1 Woeseiaceae bacterium | reverse complement strand
TTGCTCGCGCGGTGCCGCTGCTGCCTGCACAGATGTTCATTGGCGAAGTTAGTGGCACCCTGCGAGACGGCGTGGCGCTCAAAAAGACCAGCTGGACCGACGAGCAGCAAACCGTTCGTGTCAATCGGCTGGCCACCGATTTCGCGTTGCTGCCGATACTGCGTCGCGAACTCAATATCGGCAACCTGGACATTCAGGGCGTCGAAATCCTGCTTCGCGATCGATCTCCGAGGGACGATCCGGGCGAGCCCTTTTCGCTCGACCTGCCGCTCGCCGTGACAGTCGACAATGCGACGATCGCAAATATTCAGGTTGACTCGACTGACATCCAGCTCGTCATCGACCGCATCGAGCTGGCGGGTAGCCTGTCAGGTTCCGACCTGCAAATCCGCCGCCTGGCCGTGCAAAGCGAACTCGGCGATCTGACGGCGACGGCAACGGGACGTCTCGCACATCCTTATAACGCGAACGCCAACGCTACCTGGACACTGCGGCTGCCGGAGCAGCCGGCGATGTCAGGGACGCTGCGACTGCGTGGCAATGCGGCGCAGTACAACGTAAACCATGAACTCGTCGACCCCTACGCCATTCTCACCGAGGGTCAGCTTGCGCTTGCCGATGAAGGTCTCACTTTTGACCTGGCGAATAGCTGGAGCAGCATCGACGTTGCCATCGGCGACGGACGCAACATTCAGCTCAAAGACGGCAATCTGCGGGTAACCGGAGATCCCGACGACTTCAATTATGAAACTCGTTCAAACCTGTTGATGGAGGGGATTCCCCCGTTGGTCATTACCGCCGTCGGGAGTCGCGCCGCGGAGTCAATCGATATTCGCGCCCTGTCGATATGGAGTGACCGAGGGCAGGTGTCCACCAGCGGCCAGGTCATGATGTTGCCCGGATCGCCGTGGAGCCTCGCTTTCCAGGTCACGGATCTTGACGCATCCCTCGCAGACCAGCGCCTGAGCGGCGGCGTAAACGCGCGTGGCACAATGAGCGGCCGGATTACCGACGGCAAGGCTGAGGCCAGCGTCATCATTAGCGAACTCAACGGCGACCTGAACGGCTACACGGTCGCGGGCGGAGCCGAGCTTGCTCTCGCCGACGCAATACTGCAAATTCAGAATGCCGTTGTTCGAGTGGGCGACAACCGCGCCAGTTTTAATGCCAGCGTCGGCGAACAGTTGCGCCTCGATGCCTCGTTCGAGCTCGCCAGGCTGAGCCAGCTTGGCCTTGATATCGAGGGCAGCCTGACGGGCGATATTCGCGTAGCCACGGGCTCCGATGCGTTTGAGGTTTCCGGCACAGTCAATGGCGCCGGCCTTGCCTGGCAGGACTACGGCGCGACGAGCCTGACCGCGGTGTTTGCAATGCCGCTTGCCGGTCGTGGCACTGCTCGTGTGCAGCTCGATGACGCACGCACCGGCGATCTTGAGCTTAAGAGCGTGGCTCTGAACGTCGTCGGCTCGGCTGCCGATCACCAACTGAGTGCCGATATTCTCACGCAGGATGTCAGGGCCGAAGCACAGTTCAACGCGCGCTATTCCGATCGCCGCTGGGACGGTTCCATCGAGAAGCTGGCGGTCACCGGCGAACTGCTGGGAGAGTGGCTGCTGCAGGACCGGGCTGACTACTCTGTCTCCACGACGGGCTTTGCGTTGAACAAGACCTGCCTGGTGGCCTCCGCCAATGATGGCCTTGCGTGCGCGACTGTCCGCTCGGTTGCCGCCGGGCCCCTGGGTTTCGACGTGGCGTTCAATGCCATGCCGATCGCGGCTTTGCCAATCGTCTTGCCGAACGGTGCGATCATCGACGGCTTTATTGAGGCCAATGCCAGCGGCGAGCTGATTAGCGGGCGGCTCAACGCCACAGCACAGCTTGAGCTGCGTGACTTACGCTTGCGAACGGTATTCGAGGGTGACGAG
>JBATID010000317.1:0-3618 GCA_049667545.1 Woeseiaceae bacterium | reverse complement strand
ATCGGTCTGGGTATCGGTTTCGTGTTTTCGTTCACGCTGTTTCCGGCGGCGCTGATGTTGTTACAACCCGGTAAGCCGCCAATCCTTCGCGATGTGACTGCAACGATTACCGACTCGTTTGCGCGCTTGATCGAGGGGCGCACGCGGCTGACCTTTGTCGTCGCGGCGCTGCTTGTGGTTGCCGGTATCGCGGGCATCACCCGGCTGACGGTCGAGAACCGTTTTATCGATTACTACAAGAAATCGACTGACATCTACCAGGGCATGGAGCTGATTGACCGCGTTTTGGGTGGGACCACGCCACTTGATGTTGTCATCGACGCGCCGCCTGTTGCAGAAAATGATGTGGTGGCGCTCACCGATCATTTCGATAGCGAGTTTGCTGACCTGTTTACCGATGATCCCGAGGCGGAGGGCGGTATCACTTCAACGAGTTACTGGTTCAACTATCCGCGGCTCAACGAGGTGTTCGCAATGCACGATTACCTCGATGCGTTGCCCGAGACCGGCAAGGTCCTGTCAGTGGCCACCACGGCGCGTTTACTGGGTGAACTGGACGAGACGGTGCTGTCGGACAACATTCTGTTATCGATTGTCTACAAGCGTTTGCCAGACGATGTCAGGGAGGCACTGTTTTCGCCATACCTGTCACCGGATGGTGACCAGTTGCGCTTCAGCGTCAGGGTATTCGAGTCCGACAAGTCATTGCGGCGTGATGAGCTTGTCCGGCGCATTCGCAATGACATGATCGGCAGGTTCGACCTGGAGCCCAGCCAGCTGCACCTTAACGGGATGCTGATACTCTACAACAACATGCTGCAGAGCCTGTTTCGCTCGCAGGTGCTGACGCTCGGCGTCGTTTTCCTCGTGATCTTCGGTATGTTCGTCGTGCTTTTTCGAAGCTTCCGGCTGGCGCTCATCGGGATGGTGCCAAATCTCGGGTCCGCCGTGGTTATCCTGGGCTTTATCGGGTGGTTTGGCATTCCGCTCGATTTGATGACGATCACGATCGCGGCAATCACTGTCGGCATCGCGGTCGACAACACCATTCACTACATTCATCGGTTTCAGTACGAATTTGGATACGATGACGATTACTGGGCGGCGATCCACCGCTGCCATCGCACCATCGGCCGCGCGATGTACTACACCAGCATCTCGATCATGCTGGGCTTTTCGGTACTCGCGTTATCCCAATTCACGCCCACCATTTATTTTGGTTTGCTAACGGGCACGGCGATGCTGGTGGCGCTGCTGGCCAATATGACCTTGTTGCCGGATCTGCTGGTCACGTTCCATGCCGGCGACAGCGGGCGCGACGTGCAGCCAGTCAGTTAGCCGGGCCGCGCACCGACCGGAAGAACCACGCAATAAACACGGCGAATGCGGCAGCACCGACCAGCATGGCAGTGAGCTCGCTGCCCAGCCACTCGGTGCCAATACCGTCCGGTCGACGACTTTTGGCAACGGCTACCAGCGCGATGCCCACACCCAGCAGGCCTTCGCCGCCGACGAAGCCGCTGCCCAGGAGCACGCCGCGTTCTCGCCGGTCTGCGGCTTGCGTTTCATCTTTTGAATGACGTTCCATCCAGAGGCGAATCAGGCCGCCCACGAAAATCGGCGTCATCGTGGACACGGGCAGGTAAACGCCTACAGCGAAGGGCAGGGAGGGGATCCGCGCAATCTCACAGGCCAGCGCGATGCCGGCGCCGATAGCGACTAACACCCACGGCAGGTTTTGATCCAGCACGCCGTCGATGACAAGTTTCATCAGCGTCGCCTGCGGTGCCGGTAACTCGGTGCTGCCAAAGCCGAAGCCCTTGCCCAAAGCAAGCACGGTAAGGCAGACGAAAACGGCTGAGGTCAGCACGCCGATGAGCTCTGCCGTTTGTTGTTTGCGCGGCGTTGCTCCAAGCAGGAAACCCGTCTTCAGATCCTGCGACGTATCGCCGGATATGGAGGCCGCAATCGCGACCACGCAGCCCACAGTCAGCGCGGCGGCCTTGCCCATGGCATCGGTCCAGCCGAAGATCAGGAAAATGGAGGCCGTTCCCAGTAACGCGGCGATGGTCATGCCGCTGGTCGGGTTGCTGGTTACACCGACGAGGCCAACAATGCGCGAGGCGACCGTGACAAAAAAGAAAGCAAACACGACCACGCACAGCGCGGCGACCGCGCGAATCGGAATACCGCCAATAGCGCCGAATACCTGCGGGACCAGGATCAGGACCAGCGCAACAGCAGCGACGCCGATGCCGACAACCCGCAGCGGCAGGTCATGGTCCGTGCGTGGTGCCACAGCAACATTCTCACCGACCCGTTCGCTGAGCTGGGAGGCTCCGATTTTGAAACTGCTGACCATAACGGGGATGCTGCGAATAAGGGTGACGATGCCGGCCGTCGCTACCGCGCCCGCGCCGATGTAACGCACGTAGCGCGTCCAGATCTGGCTGGCCGACATGTCGCGAATCAAATTAACGGCCTCCGGGAAGAACGGCGCCGTGCGCGCGTCTCCCCAGTAAGCAATCGCCGGAATAATGACCAGCCACGACAGCAGGCCGCCACCGACCATGATGGCCGCGATACGCGGCCCGAGGATGTAGCCGACGCCGAACAATGCAGCGGACAGGTCCATCCCGATCTCGCCTTTCTTCAGGAATGGCACCTTCACGTGCAGGTCGCCCGGGATGACCCGTATCCACGAGGTCAGGAACTTGAAAAACGCACCGCCGGCGAGGCCGTAGAAAACGAAACGCGCACGATTGCCGCCAATTTCATTGGCGACGAGCACTTCGGCGCAGGCCGTACCTTCGGGGTAGGGCAGCTTGCCGTGTTCCCGCACGATGAGAAAGCGTCGCAGTGGAATCATGAACAGGATGCCGAGCAGGCCGCCACACATGGCGAGCAGCGTCATTTGCAGAAGCTCGGGCGGCATGCCCCACATGAAGAGCGCGGGCAAGGTGAAGATCACGCCGCTCGCAAGGGAGCTGGACGCAGAACCCGTCGTCTGCGAAATGTTGGTCTCGAGGATAGTGCCCTTTACGCCGACGCTCGACAGCGCCCGGAACACGGCCACCGTCATCACCGCTACAGGGATCGACGTGCTGATGGTCAGGCCGGCACGCAGTCCCAGGTAGGCGTTGGCGGCACCGAAGATGATGCCGAACACGATGCCGAGACCGACAGACTTGAGCGTGAATTCCGCCGTCGACTCGCTAGCGTCAACAAAAGGATCGTAAGCATCGCCTTCTGCAATCGGCACGTAGGCTTTCTGGCTGAGTCCGTCTTTTCGCATGGTTAGATTCCGCTATTGTTAGTCTTCCACACCCAACCGCTCATGCATTAACGGACTGGTCGTCGTGTACTGCAGGCGAACTTTCTTGTCTGGCTCGATTTGCTGCTTGATGGCGAACGCCGCCAACGCCGCTTCGTGAAAACCGCAAAGGATGAGTTTTTTCTTGCCCGGATAGAAGTTAATGTCGCCGACGGCGTAGATGCCCGGCGTCGAAGTTTCGAATGTTTCGACATCGACATTAATTGTCTTGCGGTTGATATCGAGCCCCCATTCGGCGATGGGCCCGAGTTTCGGGGCCAGGCCGAAGAAGACGAGCACGTCAT
>JBATID010000316.1:0-4177 GCA_049667545.1 Woeseiaceae bacterium | reverse complement strand
TCACCAGCAGCCGGTCGTGCAGCGCTTCGCCATTGCATTGCTCGAAGCCGGCGAAGCGCTCACCGCCCTGATTCGTGAGACCTTGTCGACCACGCTGGCAGTCGACGACCTCGACGCCGTGACCGAGCAGCTCGAGCGCACGAGCAGCCCGCGCGTCGATCTCAAGACCCTGGCCGCAGGCACCGGGAAACTGTCATCCGATCACACGATCGATACCGACCATGTCCTCCGGCTGCTCGACCTGTCGAAACAGGTAACGTCCGCCCACCACCGTTTCGTCAAGGGCAAACACGGTCTCGGCCGTGCTCGCTATGGCGTTGCGGTCGCCGGCGACACCAGCACCGCCTGGGCAGCGACGTTCCCGCACAACCCGTTCCAGGCGCCGGCGCTCATCGACCTGAGCGGCGATGCGGCCGGACTGGCGGCTGGGCTCGTCGAGGGTCAGCTTGAGGAAACGACGGCCTTCGTACGCCTGCTGCGACTCGCCCGCCTGGAGATCGAGCAACCCGACGGCCTCGACTGGCAGCGTCAAAAACTCGGCACGCTGCGCTGGCAGGATCTCAGCGATGAAGAACACGCGCTGTGTCCGCCCCTGCTGTTGATTGGCAGCGATGCGATGCTTGCCGGCCAGGGATTGTCACAGCTGATCGGCCTTCTGAACTCCGGACTACCGGTGAAGGTTCTGCTGCTGCATGCGCTGGACTTCGGTCTCGCCAGCGATCCCGCAACTGCCGCCGAGCGGGCGCCGACAAATAACTCGCGCAGCAACCTGAGCTTGCTGGCACTGGCGCAGCGGAATGCGTTTATCGCGCAGACCTCGGTCGCCGATCCCGTCCACCTCGGTGACAGCGTGCTCGCGGCACTTGCATTCGACGGACCGGCATTGCTGCAGGTATACGCGCCCAGCCCGACACGTCACGGCTTCGCCAGTAACCAGACCATCGAACAGGCGCTGTTCGCTGTGCAATGCCGCGTGCTGCCGGTATTCCGCTATGACCCGGGCGCCGACGGCGTCTTTGGTGCCCGGCTCGACCTGGCCGGCAACCCGCAGGTTGCGGAACTGCTGGCACAGACAGCGGACGACAGTCCACCGGCGTCGCCGGCCGACTGGGCGCTCAGGCAGAAACGCTTCCGCGGCTGTTTTGAACCGCTGCGGAGCGACGCCGGCACACCGGTCGCGCTGCACGAATGGCTGCGACTGGAGAGCAATCAACGCAGCGGCAAAGCCCCGTACGTCGTCAGCGGCGACGGCGATGAGGCACAACAACTTGCCGTCAGGCCTGGAATGCTGGCAATGACCGAACAGTGCGTTGCGACCTGGCAGACGCTGCAGGAAATCGCCGGCGTCGTTACCCCCTTCACCGCCCGGCTGGAGCAGGACATTCGCGCCGAGGTCGCAGCCGAACACGCGGCTGAAATCGCGGCACTGAAACAGGAGTCGGAAGCACAGGTCGCTGCCGTGCAGGAACGGGTCGAAGCAGAAGTCGCCAGCAAAATCCGCAGCCGCCTGATGGATCTCGCGTCGCGGAAACGGAGCTGACGATGGTCCTGCCGCTCAGCCGACTGCGCCGCAACTTCGAGCACGGGGTGCACCCTGCTCACCACAAGGAGCAGACGGAAGACCTGCCGATCCAGCGCGTCCCGTTCGTCAAGGATTACGTAATGCCGCTCGGCCAGCACATTGGCGTGCCGAGCCAGGCCGTCGTCACGCAGGGTGAACAGGTTCGGCGCGGGCAGCTGATA
This sequence comes from Woeseiaceae bacterium, assembly GCA_049667545.1. Taxonomy (GTDB): domain Bacteria; phylum Pseudomonadota; class Gammaproteobacteria; order Steroidobacterales; family Woeseiaceae; genus UBA1847. The sequence goes on along the minus strand of JBATID010000316.1, from coordinate 2,434 downwards.
GCAAAGCCCGGCGGCTTCGTATCGACGGCCCTGCACAGTCCGGTGACCGGCACCGTTCGCCAGATTGGCGACTTCCGCGGTGCCGACGGCCGCTTTGCACCGGCCATTGCCATAACGGCCGATGCGTTCTCGCGCCAGCAGGTCGATCTCGGGCACACGCTCGACTGGCAGTCGCTGTCACTGGAACAATTCATCGAAGCCGTGCAGATGGCGGGTATTGTCGGCATGGGTGGTGCGGCGTTTCCGGCGCACGTCAAACTGTCGGTTCCCGAGGGCATTCGAATCCGCCACCTGCTGATCAATGGTGCCGAGTGCGAGCCGTACCTGACCAATGACCATCGGCTGATGCTCGAACGACCGGAAGCGCTGCTCGAGGGTGCCGAGATCGTGCGCCAGAAACTCGGCGCCGAAGAGGCCGTCATCGGCGTCGAAAAAAACAAGCCCGACGCGATTGAAATGCTCAAGCAGCACATTGATCCGGCGCTGCCGATCCGCGTCGTGCCGCTCGAGGTCAAGTACCCGCAGGGTGCCGAGAAAATGATGATTCGAAGCGTCTTCGGCCGCGAGGTGCCCGCCGGCCAGCTGCCGCGCGACGTGGGCGTCAACGTCAACAATGTCGGCACCATTGTTGCTATCGCCGACTATTTTCTGCGCGGCATGCCGCTGATCGAACGCGTCGTAACGGTGTCGGGTCCTGGCGTGACCTACCCGGCCAATCTGATCGTGCCGCTCGGCACGCCGGTGCGGGAACTGGTGCGGTTTTGCGGCGGACTCAAGGGCGACACGCGCGAGATCATCATGGGCGGACCGATGATGGGCCGGCCGATTGCGAGCCTCGACGTGCCGGTGCTGAAAGGCTGTTCAGGCGTGCTGGTGTTTACCGAGGAGGCAACCGCCAGGCGTACGGAGTATCCGTGCATTCGCTGTGGCCGCTGTCTCGAAGCCTGTCCCTATTTTCTGAACCCGTCCCGGTTCGCGCGGCTCGCGAAAGCGCGCAAGTACGACGAGATGAAAGAGCTGCACCTGTTCGACTGCGTCGAATGCGGCAGCTGCACGTTCGCATGTCCGTCCAGTATCCCGATTGTGCAGCTGATTCGCACCGCCAAGGACGACCTCACGCACCGCAAGGCGCCGGAGGACGGATGAAAAAAGACCCGGATCTGCTGCTGTTTCACGCGCCGCTGCTGCGCCAGGGCATGACGACGCCGAAAGCCATGCGCGATGTGATCGTCGCGCTGCTGCCGGCGACCGGCGCGTCGGTCTGGTTCTTCGGGTTGAGCGCAATTTTGCTGCTCGGCACCTGCATCATCGGCGCGGTCTTCGCCGAGTGGCTGTTCACGCCGCGGTCGGCGCGCGGCACGTCGCTGGGCGATTATACCGGCATCCTGACCGGCCTGTTACTGGGCCTGACGCTGCCGCCGGGGCTGCCGCTGTGGATGGCCTTTCTCGGCGGCTTCGTCGCCATCAGTTTCGGCAAAGTGATCTGGGGCGGCCTCGGCCACAACCTGTTCAATCCGGCGCTGGTCGGCCGCGCGTTCCTGCTTGCGACTTTTCCGATCGCTATGACGACGTGGGTGCCCGCGAGTGTCGACGGCGGGTCATTTGGCATCTACGCCAGCAGCCTGGCGCTGCCGTTCATGCAGGCACCGATCGACGGCATCACCGCTGCGACGCCGCTCGGTTTGCTGAAATTCGAACGTGAAGTGACCCCGATTGCCAACCTGATGTGGGGTCGCACCGGCGGCTCGCTGGGCGAGACGAGCGGCGTGCTGTTGCTGCTGGGCGGCGTTTACCTGTGGCTTCGGCGTGACCTCGACTGGCGCATTCCGGTCAGCATCCTGCTGACGGTCGTGCTGTTTTCGGCGGGCCTCACGCTGATCGATGCGGCGCGTTTTCCATCGCCGCTGTTTTCGCTGTTCTCGGGCGGGCTGATGCTCGGCGCCATCTACATGGCGACCGACCCGGTGACATCACCGCTGACGCCGCGCGGGGCCTGGATATTTGGTATCGGCACCGGCGTGCTCGTCATGTTGATACGCGTGTTCGGTGGCCTCCCCGAGGGCGTGATGTACGCCATTTTGCTGATGAACGCGGCGACGCCGTTGATTGACCGTTACACGCAGCCGCGCGTATTCGGTCGTGGAGCCGACGCGTGATGACGACCGCGGAACAGCCGGTACCAACGGCGCCAAGTTCGCTGCGACTGGTCATGACGCTCGCGATCGCGGGCCTGATATCCGGTATCGCGATCATCGGCATTTACGAAACGACGCTGCCAACCATTACCGCCAACAAAGCGCGCGAGCTGCAGGCTGCCGTTTTCAAGGTGCTGCCCGGCGTGAGCCAGATGCAGCAGGTGGTATTCCGGGATGGCCAACTGATCGTGGCCGTCGATAAAGGCGCGGAGGAGCAAGCCATTTACGGTGGGTACGAC
>JBATID010000315.1:0-3554 GCA_049667545.1 Woeseiaceae bacterium | reverse complement strand
GTGCTGCGCCGCGAGCACGGCATACTGCCAGGCAAGGACAACGACTTCGCGATTATGAATCGCAAACAATTCGCGGAATCGCGCCAGCAGGCGACGGAAGTGTTTACCTACCTGCTGGCGGGTATCGCAGGCGTTAGCCTGGTCGTCGGTGGCATCGGTATCATGAATATCATGCTGGTCACGGTGACCGAGCGCACGCGTGAGATCGGCGTGCGCAAAGCACTCGGCGCGACCAAGGGCAACATCCTGCTGCAGTTTCTCGTCGAGTCGACGATTCTGTGCCTGCTCGGCGGGTTGCTTGGTCTCCTGCTGGGAATCAGTGCATCGATGCTGCTGGCGAAATTCGCCGGCTGGCAGACGGTGGTGACGAGTGCCTCGGCCCTCACCGCGTTCGGTTTCAGCGCCGCTGTCGGCATGATCTTCGGTATCTGGCCGGCCAGCCGTGCCGCGCAGCTGGACCCCATCGATGCCCTGCGGCACGAATAGCTGTAATAATCTGTCGGGTATGCCGGTCCGATATTCAGACCAAATGGAGTAGATGATGTTGTCTGATTACCGCCCCAAAAGCCGTTCCCTGATTCTCGGCGCGCTGGCTGTCGCGATGATTCTCAGCCTGGCTGTCAGCGTGTCGGTTCGTTACGGGCATGCCGATGTACCCGCTGCGGCGACCGCCGCTGACGTTCAACCGCTGGGTGCGGGCGACAAGGCACCGTACTTCTCGGTGGAGACTGTCAATAACCTGCCATTTGAATTTGACCCGAGAAACCTCGAGCGGCCAGTTGTGTTGATCACGTTTCGGGGTGGCTGGTGTCCTTATTGCAACCTGCAGTTGTCCGAACTGCGTACCGTCATTCCGCAGCTCCGCGCGATGGGCGTCGATGTCCTGTTCCTGAGCGGCGACCGTGCCGAGCGGCTGTATGACAGCCTCAATCGCGAAACTCAGGCAGCGATCGGCGCGCTCGACTACACGATTCTGTCAGACGCCGATGCGCAGGCCGCCCTGGCGCTCGGTATCGCTTTCAAGGCATCGGATCAAGTGCTGGCAAAGCGGCGTAATGCCGCCGGCGATGAATTCCGGGGATCCTCAATGGCTCGCCATGGCGTGCTGCCGGTACCGGCGGTATTTGTGATCGACACCAGCGGTATGATCACGTTTGCCTATGCCAACCCCGATTACCGGGTGCGGCTGTCAGGCGACGAGCTCATTGCCGCCGCCAGCGAGATTGCACCGGCCTCCTAGCGCCCACATCGTGCAGAACAGCGCTGGCTAATGGTAGGCTTCGTGCTCACAGCCGGGCACGGAGACTCCAATGGTTACAGCGATCGTTCTTATCAAGGCAGAAACCAGTCGCATTCCGGACCTCGCCGACAAGATTGCGGATATGGCGGGTGTGTCGGAAGTGTTTTCCGTGGCCGGCCGCTACGATCTTGTCGCCATAGTGCGGGTTGCGCAGAACGAGGACCTGGCGGAGGTCATCACTGACAAAATGCGCCACCTCGAGGGCATCGTCGAGACAGAAACGATGATCGCGTTCCGCGCGTATTCACGGCAGGAGCTGGAAGCGGGATTCGAGCTCGGCCTGGACTAATGCCGAACGCTCCGGATCGCGGCGCACTCGGGCGCCTGCTCAAAACCACGACCAAAATTGAGGCCAACGAATTCGGCGCCGCGGTGCTGTCGTTTTCGTTTGTCTTTATTTTGATGGCAGCCTATTTCATGCTGCGCCCGGTGCGCGACGCGATGGCCAGCGACTGGACCGACGTTGAGGTCAGCACGCTGTGGTCAATGACCTTCTTCTTCAGCCTGGTTGCCGTCACGATTTATGGTGCGGTTATCTCGGCCGTCCGGTTTCGATTGCTCGTGCCGGGCGTGTATGCGTTCTTTGCCGCGTCGTTTTTCGCTTTCTACGCGGGCTCGACGGCGGTGGCCGACACGCTGCTTATCGACAAGGCATTTTACGTTTGGCTGAGCGTGTTCAGCCTCTTTCACGTATCCGTTTTCTGGAGTTTCATGTCGGATCTCTGGAATCGTGAGCAGGCGCCGCGACTGTTCGGGTTCATCGCAACGGGCGCGAGTGTCGGTGCGATCGTCGGGCCGCTGATTACCGCGTTGCTCGTGGAGAGGGTCGGCGCGGAAAACCTGATGCTGGTTTCGGCAACCATGTTGCTTATTCCAATTCCTATTATTCTCACGCTGGCGCGCCTGAAAAGCTCAGTGCTCGGCAATCAGGAAGTGACCGCGGACTTAAGCGCACAACAAGCTATTGGCCGAAATCCGTTCGCCGGGTTCGGTCTCTTTTTGACGAGTCCGTACCTGATTGGCATTGGAATCTTCATTGTTTTGTACGTCGCCATCGGCTCGTTTGTCTATTTCGAATTGAAGAACCTGCTGGCGGAATTCTCGCGCGAAGAACGCACGCAGATCTGGGCTTACATCGATCTCGCGGTGAATTCGCTGGCGATCTTCACGGCCATGTTTCTCACCAGCCGCATCGCGACACGGTTTGGTATGCCGACGACGCTCGCACTGGTACCGGCGTTGATCGTGATTGGCATGCTGGTGATCGCCGTGTCGCCGGTGGTTGCCGTTGTTGCCGGTCTGCAGGTCGCCCGCCGTGCCGGCAACTACGCTATTACGCGCCCAGGTCGAGAAATGTTGTTCACGGCGGTCGATCGTGAGACACGCTTCAAAGCGAAACCGGTCATCGACATTGTCCTGTACCGGGGTGGAGATATGCTCACTGCATGGGCGTTTACTTTCCTGACTGCCGGTCTCGGCCTCGGGCTTGGCGCCGTCGCTGCCGTCGGCGCAGCTATTGCCGCGCTGTGGGCCGTTGTCGGAATCTATCTCGGCAGATCCTATAATCGCCTGGCAATAACCCGGTACGACGGTGGGTAATAACGTAAGGAGCATGAAAAACGTGGCACTGAAGAAGAGTCGCAATGTCTGAGGCTTTCATCTACGACGCGGTACGCACACCGATCGGTCGTTACGGCGGTGCGTTATCCGCGGTGCGCGCTGACGACCTTGGTGCCCTGCCGATGGCCGCGCTTATCGAGCGCAATCTGACCCTGGATCCGGTAGCGATCGAAGACCTGGCCTACGGCTGTGCGAACCAGGCGGGCGAGGATAATCGTAATGTCGCGCGCATGTCGTTGCTGCTGGCGGGGCTGCCGATCACGGTGCCGGCAGTGACCGTCAATCGTCTTTGCGGCTCGGGTATGAATGCGATTGGTAATATTGCAGACAGCATTCGCACGGGTGCCATTCAGGTCGGTATTGCCGGCGGCGTGGAATCCATGTCACGCGCGCCGTTTGTCATGGCCAAGCAAGCAACAGCGTTCGGCCGCAACGCGGAAACGTACGACACGACGCTGGGCTGGCGCTTCGTCAACAAGAAGCTGGAGCAGCAGTACGGCATCGACTCGATGGCGGAGACGGCGGAGAACGTGGCCGACGGATTCCTGATCTCGCGCGCAGACCAGGATGCTTTTGCCTTGCGCAGTCAGCAGCGCACGGCAAATGCGCAGGCGGCTGGCCGCTTCGATGACGA
>JBATID010000314.1:0-3304 GCA_049667545.1 Woeseiaceae bacterium | reverse complement strand
TGACCTTTGGCGGCGTCTACAAGATGTTGCCGTTCGACAATCGCGTCGTGATCGTAAACCTGTCGGGGCGCGAAGTGCGCGACATCATCGCGAGCCAGGCGCGCAAGGGTCACCGGCGGGCCGGTTTTTCAGGCATGAGCGTGTTTGTGTCCTGCAATAACGATGTGATGGACATTACGTTGCAGCTCGATGATGGCCGTGAGCTGGCCGATGACGCGGGCGTAACATTGCTGGCCAACGATTTTCTCGCGCTCGGCGGTGACGATGTGCTGACGCCGGTAATTCCGGACGAGGGATTCGAGATCGATGAAGGCATGCCGTTAATCCGGGACGTCCTCGTCGATTGGTTCAAGGGACAATCAGGCCAGCTCAGCCCGGACAAATTTGAAAGCACTGCCAGCCCGCGCTGGAATTTACCGGACAGCGTTCCCGACACTTGTCGTTTGTAGCCACGGTACACGCTGACAATGGATTTCACGCTGTACTGGTTCATGTTTCCTGTGTCGATAGGTGTCGCCACCATGGCGATGCTAAGTGGTATCGGTGGAGCTGCCTTGTTCACGCCGATTTTTGTATTGCTGTTTCCAATCCTTGGTCCCGAGTACGCGTTGGCGTCTACATTTGCCGCCATCAGCACGGCACTGCTGACACAGACCTTTGGTTTTATTTCGGGCTTTATCGGCTACTACCGCCGCCGCATGATTGACTTCGACCTCGCCGTTCGATTTGTCAAGATCTCGGCGCCGGTTGCGGTAATCGGTGCGCTCGTCGCTCACAGTGTCCCCGATTACTTTTTAATAGCGTCTTACGCGCTGCTCGTATTCGTCCTGGCATTTGGACTGTTGTTTCTGCGCCGCGGGCAGACTTCGCGCCCGAACTACGATTACCAGGGTAGCCGACCCGAAATACCAGCCAGCGATTTTGTATTAACCGGCATCGGCGCGTTCTTGACGGGGATGGTGTCGGTAGGCATTGGCGAAGTCATTGTCTCTCGCCTGACGAAGCGAGGTATCCCTGTCGCTACTGCAGCTGCTACCTCAGTAGCGATCGTCATGTTTACGATCTTGCTGGCAACTACGACCCTGGTCACACAGCTGGTTCGTGACGGTGGCATTGACGCAATACCCTGGAACCTGATCTGTTACGAAGTGCCCGGCGTGGCGATCGGCGGACAGATCGGCCCACTCCTGCAGGGTCGCGTGAAACCGCGCACGATGGAGCGCGCGATTGGCATGTTGTTCGTTTTTCTTGCGGTTGCAATGATGACCGTCGCATTGCGAAAGTCAGGCGTGATCTAGGACGAATCACGCTGGTTCAGATGGCCAGCTCCTCATCAATGGTGCTCTCGATGGCCGAGCGAATGGGGCCCTCCATCAGTTTCAGGGCGAACCCGAGTTTGACCTCCAGCTCGATACTGTCCTCGGCGACCAGCAGGTAGCCGTTCACACCGCTGCCGCGCACCATCAGGTGATCGCCCTCCCAGGCTGACGTCAGTGAAAACTGCCGGCCGAGCGTCTCGGCAATGTGGTTCGCCCGGTTTTTCGCCTCCTCGTGCCCGAGGTGGTGCCTTCTTTTGATTTTCATGCAGGTCCTTCCGGGGACGGTCCGGATTAGTGTGAACACCCTAATCCTAACAGCTAGTATCGCAAGCATGGAAACCCACAGACCCCATAGGAGAAACACCATGGCTGCTAAAAAACGTACGACAAAACAGAAACTTAACCTCAAAAAGGGTGGAGAAATTACAGAACAGCTGGAGCAGGCGTTCCTCGCCGGCATAGGCGCACTGTCCAACGCCCAGAAAGCGGGCGAGAAGACCTTCGATTCGCTCGTGAAACAGGGCGAGGCATTTCGCAAGAAAACGACCAAGAAGACGGAGTCTCTCATTGACGATGTGCAGGAAGCGATTCGCGACATGAGCGGTGACGCCCAGTCCAAAGCAACCGGCCTGCTCGACCAGATGCGCGACAAGTCCAATTTGCGCAAGCTGCAGGGCGCCTTCGACTCTCGCGTCGCCGATGCGATGGATCGCTTGAACGTACCGAGCAAGAATGACATCGACAAGATCAACACGAAGCTCAACAAGATCCTGAAAGCGGTTGAAAGCAAACCGAAAGCACCAGTGAAGAAGGCAGCCGCACCGGCCAAACGCAAGACGGCAAAAAAGGTCACGCGGAAAGCCGCAAAGAAAGCACCGGCAAAGAAAGCACCGGCCAGATCAACGAAAAAGTCCGTTAGCAAGAAAGCAAGCAAAGTTGCGTAATCGCTGACGGTAAAGGAGAAATAACATGGCAAAGAAGACAATGACAAAGAAGACAATGACAAAGAAAACAGCACGTCCGAAAAAGGCGAAATCAGTATTTGATCGCCTGGAAAGCAGTGTTGTCGGCACACCGATCAAGGTCGCCAACAGGACGTTTCTGGCCGGGCTGGGCGTCGTCGCAACGGTGCAAAACGAGTTGACGAAGTTTCAATCTGACTTCGAGAAGACTTTCGAAAAGCTCGTCAAGGATGGTGAGAAAGCTCGCGCCCAGTATCGCAGGGAATTCAAGGGCTTCAAGAAAGACGTCAAGAAACTTGGCGCTGATGTCAGGAATTACGGCGAAGAACTCGTTGTCGACGTTGTAGAAGAGGTTGTCGAGACCAAGGACAAGGTCGTAGAAAACCTGAGGTCGGCTGCCTAGTTTTTGGCGCGAAAATGTTACCAGGGAGAAGGGCCGCGATGCGGCCCTTTTTCTTATCTGCCGTAGTGCGTCGCCAGGTCTTCAAGGTGCAGCATGGCGTCTTTCGCGGCCAGCGGTCGAAGGATATCAAGAACCGCCGCAGCAATGCGCAAAGCCGCGTCATCGGCAGTTTCGTCGGCACCGACCAGCGCAGCAAAACGGTCCGCAAACAACGCAATCACGGCCAGGTTTCTGGCCACAGTCGGCATATCCTTTTCGTCCAGTTCCAATACGCCCGTTGCGACCAGGCCATGCAACATCAGCTCGAACGTAGCAGCAAGACCGCGGGCGAAATGTTTGAGGGCATTGCCGACGTTCGGCTGATCGACGACTAGCGTTTCCACGTCCCGCCACAAGAAAGCATAGGCTTCTTTCAACTCCAGCAGTGAATGCAGGAAAACCAGGAAGTCATCGAGGCTGGCTGTTGTCGTCTGCGCCGGCTGTAGCACCCGGCGCGCGTCGGCCTGGAATTCGGCCAGCAGCGCCGCTACAACATCAGACTTCTTGCGAAAGTGGTAATGCAGGTTGCCCGGACTGATATCCACTTCATCCGCGATGTCGTTAAGCGCTGTATTCGGTTC
>JBATID010000313.1:0-2404 GCA_049667545.1 Woeseiaceae bacterium | reverse complement strand
AACACGCACGAGGACAAGCCCGTCGAAATCGGCCTGCTGCAACGCTACGCTACGGATCCAATCATTAGCGGTCGAACACAGCTCTTCAATCGCGAGCCGCCGTCCGGAAAAACCGTTGCCGTGGTCGGCGGCGGTCCTGCCGGACTGTCCTGTGCACATCGATTGGCGCTGCTTGGCCACGATGTTGTGGTGTTCAACCGTGACCCCAAAGCCGGTGGCCTGAATGAGTACGGGATTGCAGCTTACAAAGCGATCGGCGATTTCGCGCAGCGGGAAGTGGAGTACATCCTGTCAATCGGCGGTATCGAACTGCGCAACGGTCAGGCGCTCGGTGAAGACTTCACGCTGCAGGAACTTAAGGACCAATACGATGCCGTATTCATCGGCGTTGGCCTGGGGTCCACCAATGCGCTGGGCCTCGACAAAGAATCGTTGCCCGGGGTCGACAGCGCCATCGATTACATTGCCGATATTCGCCAGGCCAACGATCTTCGCAAATTGCCGGTTGGACGGCGCGTTGTCGTTATCGGTGGCGGCATGACGGCGATCGATATTGCCGTGCAGAGCAAGCGTCTCGGCGCCGATACCGTCGACATCGTGTACCGACGCGGCCCGGCGCAGATGGGTGCGAGCGAGTTCGAACAAAATCTTGCGAAGACCAACGGCGTCACCATCCATCACTGGGCGGGCCCCGTCGAGCTCAGTGGTGACAAGCACGTTGCCACCATCCGCTTCGAACGCACGATGCTCGACGAAGACGGCCATTTGTCGTCTACCGGAGAGGACTTCGAGCTGACGGCCGACACCGTGTTCAAGGCCATCGGTCAGCTGCTTGATGTTACTGCATTACGGAACGAGCTCTCGGCTCTCGAGATTCGTGGTGACCGCATTGTCGTCAACGAGACTGGCAGGACCTCACTGCGCCATGTCTGGGCAGGCGGCGACTGCGTGGCAGGCGGTGAGGATCTCACGGTAACGGCGGTCCAGGATGGCAAGGTGGCCGCCATGGACATCGATCGCGCTCTGAGGAAGGAGTAGACATGGCCAACCTCAAGACCCGTTTCCTTGGTATTTCATCACCGAATCCTTTCTGGCTGGCGTCGGCACCACCGACGGACAAAGCCTATAACGTCAACCGTGCGTTTGCAGCCGGCTGGGGCGGCGCCGTCTGGAAAACGCTCGGCGAGGACCCGCACATCGTTAACGTGAGCGGGCCGCGTTACAGCGCGCTGCACAGCAACGATCGTCGCGTCATTGGTTTCAACAACATCGAGCTGATCACCGACCGGCCGTTGCAGACCAACCTTGATGAAATGCGGCAGGTCAAGAAGGACTGGCCGGATCGCGCGCTGGTCGCCTCCGTCATGCTGCCAATGAACGAGGAGACCTGGGCCAGGTTCCTGCCGATGATTGAAGCCACGGGTGTCGACGCGTTCGAGCTCAACTTCGGGTGTCCGCACGGCATGTCGGAACGCGGCATGGGCGCGGCCGTCGGCCAGGTGCCTGAGTACATCCAGATGGCGACGGAATGGGCGAAGAAGGCAGCATCGATCCCGGTGATCGTCAAGCTCACGCCGAATGTCGCCAGCATCTTGCCGCCCGCCAGGGCGGCGCTCGACGGCGGCGCTGACGCCGTGTCGCTGATCAACACCATCAACTCGATCATGCGTGTCGACTACGATTCGCTCACGATGTACCCGAGCACCGATGGCATGGGCACGCATGGCGGCTACTGTGGCGAGGCGGTAAAACCGATCGCACTCAATATGGTCGCTGAAATAGCACGCACGGCAGAGACCCGCGCACTGCCGATCTCGGGCATCGGTGGCATCACCGACTGGCGCGATGCGGTCGATTTCCTGGCGCTGGGCGCCAGCAATGTGCAGGTGTGCACGGCGGCGATGGTGTATGGTTTCAAGATCATCGACGACCTGGTTGATGGCCTCAGCAACTTTCTCGACGACAAGCAGCTGAAGCTGGATGAACTGGTCGGCAAAGCGGTTCCGAGTGTTACGGACTGGCAGTACCTGAATCTCAACTACGTTGAGAAAGCGGTAATTGATCAGGACCTTTGTATCCAGTGTGGCCGTTGCTTCAGCGCGTGCGAAGACACGTCGCACCAGGCGATCACTGATACGGTGAACGGCGAGCGTCGCTTCGAAGTCATCGACGAGGAGTGCGTCGGCTGCAACCTTTGTGTCAGCGTCTGTCCGGTTGACAGCTGCATCACGATGCATCAATTGACCGAAGGCGTTGACCCGCGCACCGGGCAACCGATATCACAGGAAAAGGCGAACTGGACGATGCACCCGAACAACCCGATGCGCAAGACGGAATAAGCCATGCCTCTGACGAATGAAGAGCTGATCATCAAGGCCATTGCGGCGCGCGAACAGGCCTATTG
>JBATID010000312.1:0-3340 GCA_049667545.1 Woeseiaceae bacterium | reverse complement strand
CTCTCCAGCTTAAGCCCCTCTGCAAACGAACGCTCGGTGGCGGCCTGCACGCAGCTCACGATGTGCTGTGGCGCGATCTGGCCGCGCGCCCGCTGCGCCAGCGTGCTTCGATAACTAGCGAAGACCGACGGGTCGAAGTCCGGCACGACCTGCTCACTCGAGCGTCTGACGCCTTTGCCCGCGTCTGCGAGTTCGCGCGCCCAGGCGAGCGCCGCGTCGCGCAAGTCGCCCTCCACGAGCCGGTCGACAATGCCGAGTTCGAGGGCCTTTGCTGCCGGTATCGGGGCACCGCTCGTCATCAGGTCCAGGGCGGCTGTGACACCGGCCAAACGCGGTAAGCGCTGCGTGCCGCCGGCGCCGGGCAAAATGCCGAGATTAACTTCGGGCAGACCAACCCTGGCGGTCCCGAGCGCGCAGCGATAATGTGCGGCCAGCGCGGTTTCCAGCCCACCGCCGAGCGCCGTACCGTGGATGGCGGCAAGCACCGGTTTCGCGGACGCCTCGATCTCATTGAGAAGATCGGGCAGGAACGGTTGCTGCGGCGGCTTGCCGAACTCGGTGATATCCGCTCCGGCAATAAACGTACGGCCATCACACACGATGACGACCGCCTCGCTCGCATCGACCTGGGCCGCGGCAATGGCGTCGTGCAGCCCCTGGCGCACCGCGTGCGACAGCGCATTGACGGGCGGGAAGTTGATGGTAATGACGCCAATATTATTGTCGAGCGTGTAGCTGACCGGGGATGACATGGTGACTCCTTTGCAAAAGATGGCGCACGCTGTACTGTTATATGTCGGGTCGGCGAATAGCAACCTTGGATATTACGATGATGTACCGGCAACTCACAGACCAGGCCGAGAAGTACTTACGCTCGCTCTACCAACAAGACGATATCGCAGGCCAGCTGAAACGTCGGCTGGCCGACCTGATGGCGCGTGGCGAAGCCAATGCGGATGCCGCCTGTCGGGCGCTCAAGCTCAGCCGCCGCACGTTGCAGCGACGCCTCAAGGCTGAGAAAACCAGCTTCCAGAAAATCCTTAAGGAAGTCCGCGCCGAACTCGCCATCAACTACTTGCGCGATGCACGGCTGAAATCGATCGAAATTGCGATGCTACTGGGCTACTCGAACATCAGTTCGTTCACGACGGCCTTCAAATCCTGGTACGACATGCCGCCCGCCCAATACCGACACAAATTCCTCGCTACTCCCTGATCTTTCCCTTGTGTGTACAGCCTGTCGGCCGACATGTTTATTGGCGGACTGTCTCGCTATCGCTCGCTTTATGTCTCGCCAACAAACATCTCGTCCGCCAGCCTCCGGCAGCATGCGACAGTCCGGAGCGGCGAGTGTGGGGAAATCTCGAGAAGCGACATCGCGTCAGCGCGTCGCAAGCGAGATGTTCCCCGCGATCGGCGCGTTTGTGAGGTGTCGGCCGCCTGCTTGAGGGTAGAGCGAGTTAGCTGGCTTTGGGGATGGCGACGAGGTCGCGGATAATACGTCCAAGAATCTGCAGGGCCTCCGACAGCAAATCCTCCCCGATGGTGAGCGCCGGCAGAAACCGGATGACGTTGGCTCGTACACCGCAAGTCAGCAGGATGACCCCCCGCTTCGTTGCTTCGGCCGCAATCGCTTTGGTGAGTTCGGCATTTGGCCGCTCGGCGTCGTTCTCATGGACGATTTCTATCGCACACATGGCCCCGGTTATTCGAATGTGACCGATGCAGTTGGTGTCATTCTGCAACGTCTCGGCCCAGTTCCGGATGGTTTCGCCGATGACGAGCGCTTTGTCGCACAGCTGCTCTTCCTCGATGACGTCCAGGACTGCGAGACCCGCCGCGCAGCCCAGCGGCGAACCGGCGTAGGTGCCGCCGAGACCGCCGGGTTCGACGGCGTCCATAATGTCGGCACGCCCGATCACGCCCGACAGCGGAAAACCGCCCGCCAGGCTCTTCGCCACTGTCATCAGGTCGGGTTCGATGCCCGCGTGCTCGACAGCGAACAACTTGCCGGTGCGGCCAAAGCCCGTCTGGATCTCATCCGCAATCATCACGATGCCGTGTTCATCGCACAGTGTGCGGACGGCCGCCAGGAATCCCGGTGGCGCCGGATAGAAACCACCCTCGCCCTGCACGGGCTCGATGATCATGGCCGCCACGCGCGCGGGTTCGAGGTCTGACTTGAACAGCTTGTCGAGCGCCGCCAGCGAATGTTCGACCGAGATACCGTGGTACTCGATCGGAAACGGTATGTGAAACACCTCGGGCGGGAATGGCCCGAAGCCGGCTTTGTAGGGCACGACTTTGCCCGTCAGTGCCATGCACATCATGGTCCGGCCATGAAACGCTCCGGAAAACGCAATGACGGCACTTCGTCCCGTGTATTTTCGTGCAATTTTTACTGCATTTTCAACAGCTTCCGCGCCAGTCGTAAGGAAGATTGTCTTCTTCTGCGAAGGGCCGGGCGCCAGCCGGTTGAGCCGCGCGGCCAGGGCAACGTAAACGTCATAGGGCGTCACCTGGAAACAGGTATGACTGAAACGCTCAAGTTGCCTGGTCACCGCGGCAATGACCCTGGGGTGGTTATGGCCGGTATTGGTCACGGCGATGCCAGCCGCCAGATCGATGTAGCGCTTGCCCTCAACGTCCCAGATTTCCGCGTTAAGCGCACGATCGGCAAAAACGGTGGTCTGTGTACCAAGTCCACGCGGCGTTGCGTCCTGACGGATCTGCAGCTGTTCTTTGTTCGTTGTCACTACGATTTTCCCCTGTCGACTGGCGCCTCGCTGGCGCCGCAGCGCACCAGCGGCGCGCTTGTACAGCATTGTCTCATCCCGGCTACCCGGGACGTCAATATAGGCTATTATTCGCGGCCTGTTTGAGGAGGATCAGACATGCTTGAGAAGCTCCAGTTCTACATCGATGGCCGGTGGGTAGATCCGCTCGAGCCACGCACGCTCGATGTGGTCAACCCTGCCACTGAAGCTGTTTACGGCCGTATCAGCCTGGGCTCGGCGGCCGATGTTGACGTTGCGGTTGCTGCCGCCGCGCGGGCTTTTGTCAGCTTCTCCTTGACTACCCGCGAGGCGCGCATTGATTTGCTGCGGTCGATACTGGAAGTGTTCACGCGCCGCCACGACGAGGTCGCCGAGGCCATCATGGACGAGATGGGAGCACCGTGGAAACTGGCGAAGAACGCGCAGGCGGCGAGCGGCGTGCAGCACCTCAAAGCAGCCATCAAAGCACTCAAGGACTACCCCTTCGAAGAACGGCTTGGCACCACGCTGATCGTCAAGGAACCGATCGGGGTCTGCGGGCTGATAACGCCGTGGAACTGGCC
>JBATID010000311.1:0-2589 GCA_049667545.1 Woeseiaceae bacterium | reverse complement strand
GTCCGTAGACTGTCGGGCGGACGCGCGTGCACCTCGTCATTCAGTTCACGGCGCCACACATGTTCAACAGACGGATTAATCTGTGGCATCCCTGAAATTCTACACCCGGAAACGGCAGCGTGCTGCTATTCCGGGCCACTCAGCCGCCGGCTACGGCGGTATGATCCAGTATTGGATTCGGTAATCCCCCGGGGAGCTGTGCATGCACGAAGAATGGCACGAACGCTGGCAGGTCGGCCGCACCGGCTGGCACGAATCCGGCGGCAACCGCAATCTGAAAAAATACTGGCGCGCGACCGGCAAGCGCGTCCTGGTGCCGCTGTGCGGCAAGACGGACGACATCCTGTGGCTCGAGGCCCAGGGGAATGAGGTTGTCGGCGTGGAGCTTTCCGAAATTGCCGTGCTCGGGTTCTTCGACGATAACCGGCTCGAGTATGAGCGCAGCGACGGCGTCCTGACTGAGTACCGCGCGCTGACGCGCCGCATCACTTTGTATTGCGGTGATTATTTCGAGTTTGACGCCGAGCCTTTCGATGCCCACTACGATCGTGGCGCGCTGGTAGCCCTGGTCCCCGAACTGCGTGCCCGCTACGGTGCACACACGAGCTCACTGCTATCGGATGATGCCGAGCAGCTGGTTGTCACCGTGGATTACGACCAGTCGGTCTGCGATGGCCCGCCGTTTTCGCTGAGCGAAGAGGAAATCGTCCGCTACTGGCCGCGACTAACGCGCGTAGCGTCGATTGACGATACGAAAAACGCACCGCCGAAGTTCCTGGACGCGGGCCTTACGCGCATGCACGAAGTGGTCTGGCGCACGGCGTAGAGCGCGCCTACGCGTTGACGCCACCGTCGGCAAGCTTTTTGTAGGCGGCGAGCACCGCTTCCGACCCATAGCGGCGCTCAAGTCGGCGAATGACGAAATGCCCGCGCGCCATATCCTGAAAATGCGATATGAACACGGTGTTCACCAGTCCGCCACCGACCGCGCCAATGAGCGGTATGGCCTGCGCCATCGCTTTCTGCGTGACAACAATGCCGAAGCGGCTCGCCAGTACCGCGATCAGGCGTACCAGTGCCGGCGCGCGGGTGTTGGCAGCGCCGTGCCTCGCCACGGATTGCAGCGCATCCGTTACCGCCTTGCTGAGCGCAACGCGCACGCCATAGTAGGTCGTTTCCGCTGCGTCGTCCTTGTCGGAAGCGTGGCTGCCCATGGCGAAGACCTGCATGCAGTTAATGACAGTTTCAGGGTCGTCGGGTGATTCGCCCTCGGCGCGCGCGATGTCCGCAATCGAGCGGAACATGATGCCGGTGGTCAGCGGCAGTTCGATGAGCAGCGCCTCGATTCCAAAAAAGCCGGCGACCGCACCCGTGGTCATCGCGGCCGCCGTGTGCAGCCGCGGCCTGGCCTGCGCGCCCGCAGCTGCGCCAATACTCTTCATGGAGCTCTGCAGCACAAATTCCAGCGCTTTGTGCGTTGATTTGCTGACCGCTTCGACGAGCGCATCCGGCGCCCGCCTGCCGATCTCTCGCGTGACCGCTTCCACCGGCATGCCCAGCGCCGAGCTCATGCGGATCGCCAGCGACGGGTTTTCCAGCCGGGCGTAAGCCTCTTGGAGTTCGACGCGTTCGTCGGTGGTGAGTGCCGCCGGGATTATCAGGTTCACGCTCACGTCCTGTTGCAACTGCTTACAATTTGAAACGCCGCTGAGACGCACGGCCCGCGCGTCTGCTGCAAGCTAGCTTACCTCAAAAGCCAAAACAGGCCGCAAAGCAATGAGCACGCAGAAAATTGCGCTTCTGACAGCGCTGATAATAATGGCTGGCGCCATGCCGGCGGCAAATGCCTCCCGTGAACAGGCTAACGAGAGGCGCTGGCAGTTTGACGTCTTGCTGGATGACAAACCGATCGGCGTCCACACGTTCGCCGTCGAAGACACGGGAACAGAGCTGCGTCTGGAAACGACGGCGAGCTTCGACGTGAAGTTCCTGTTCATCAACGCGTTTCGTTACCGTCACCAGAATACCGAAGTCTGGCAGGATGGCTGCCTGTCCAGCATCGACGCGGTCACCGATAGCAACGGCAAAGAACTGGTGGTCCGCGGACGCCGCGATGGCGGAGATTTCGACATAGCCCAAGCCGATAGCACGAAGACGCTGCCCGGTTGTGTCCAGACGTTTGCCTACTGGAACCCGGCGGTGCTCGAGTCCGAGCAGCTACTCAACTCGCAGACCGGTGAGTATGAAGCTGTCGCCGTAACTTACGAGGGCCCCGACCAGGTGTCGTTGGCCGGCCAGGCTGTCGAGGCGCTGCGTTACACGCTGGCGACGCGTGGTGGCGACATTACCCTGTGGTACTCGCGTGATGGCCTGACGTGGCTGGCCCTCAAGGCGCCGGCAAAAGGCGGTCGCACGCTGACTTATCGGCCGACCCGCGTGCCGCTCGACGAGCGTGACGCGAGCTTGCTTGCCCGACGCGACTGATCCCTCAAAGGGGTCTGTCCCCTTTAGTTAAAGGGGACAGACCCCTTTTCGCTTTTCGTCCTTGGCGTCAACCAACTTGCGTGCCTGCCCGACCCAGTCATCGCG
>JBATID010000310.1:0-4430 GCA_049667545.1 Woeseiaceae bacterium | reverse complement strand
TCGAACAAACGCCGCCCGAGCTCGGCGCCGACGTTGCCGAACGCGGCATTGTTCTTACCGGCGGTGGCGCCATGCTGCGCGACATCGACAAGCTGTTGATGGAGGAAACCGGACTGCCCGTCGTTATTGCCGATGATCCGCTGACCTGCGTCGCCCGTGGTGGCGGCCGGGTCATCGAACTCATCGACGAACACGGTCCCGCGGTATTTGGCCTGGAGTGATTTTCGGTCCGGGTCGACTGACCACAGGCTGCGGCTAGGAGATGATCGCTTCCCGGGGAAATGACAGTAATCCGGCGCGCATCCCGGCACTTGGCGCCCGTGTCATCATCTTCATCGTCATCAGCATCTTGCTGATGTATTTCGACCATCGTGAAAATCACCTCGACGCCGTGCGCAAGGGCGTCGGCGTCGCGATGTACCCGGTGCGGGTCGTGGTCGACGCTCCGGTGCGTTTGTGGCATTGGCTGGGCGCAGCCACAACGACACGCGGCGAACTGCAAACAGAAGTCAGCCGCCTGCGTTCCGAGCGGCTGCTGACGAACGTCAGGCTGCAGCGCCTCACTGCGCTCGAGGCGGAAAACGCGCGCCTGCGCTCGATGCTCGATGCGCGCAGCAAGGTCCGCGACCAGGTACGCGTAGCCGAGATAATGGCGGTCGATGCGAATCCCTACGAGCACAACCTCATCATCGATGTCGGCGAGCGCGATGGCGTTTATGAAGGCCAGGCAATCGTTGACGCCAACGGGGTGATCGGGCAGGTCATCAGGACCGGCTTGATGACGTCACACGCGGTGCTCATCAGCGATGCTGACCATGCCCTGCCAATCGAGGTCAATCGCAATGGTCTGCGCACCATCGCTGTGGGCACCGGTGAAATTGATCGGCTCGAGTTACCGTTTCTGCCGAACAACGCAGACATCAGCGTGGGCGACCTGTTGGTGACATCGGGACTCGGTGGCACGTTTCCCAGCGGTTATCCCGTCGCGGTCGTGACAGCAGTCACGCGTATTCCGCAGCAACAGTTTGCCGACGTCACGGCAACGCCGGTCGCCGCGCTCGATCAGGTCCGCGAGGTCATGCTGATCTGGTCGGCACCGACCGACACAAGCGAGTTGCCCAATGAGTAGAGCAACTGCGTCGCGGCGCCTGCCGGTTATCATCACGCTGCTGGTCGGGCTGATGCTGACGATCATGCCGCTGCCTGGCATCGTCGAGAATGCACGTCCTGACTGGCTGGCACTGCTCGTCATTTTCTGGGCGATGCAGTTACCACGAACATGGAGTGTCGGCAGCGCGTGGATGATTGGCATCATACTCGATGTGGCTAATGGCACGGTGCTCGGGCAGCACGCACTGGCGCTGTGTGTCATCGCGTATATCACGGTGCGATTTCATCTTCTGATGCGCGTTTTTCCGTTATCACAACTGACGGCCACGATCTTTGCGATGCTCGGCCTGTACCAGTTCCTGCTCTTCTGGGTGAACGGTGTCGCCGGCATCAATGCGCCGGCAGCCAGTTACTGGGCGCCCGTCATCTCGGGCACGCTGCTCTGGCCTTTCCTTTACATGTTCCTGTCCGGACTGCGATACCGGTCGCGTTCGAGAACCTGACTTGCGCCTCCTGTCGCCCATCAAGGACCACCACTCCGAACGGCAGCTATTTGTCGGTCGCGCCATCCTGGCAGCCGCTATTTCAGCACTGCTGCTTGGCATCGTCGTCGCAAGGCTGGTGCAGCTGCAGGTAGTCGATCATGAACTTTTCGCCGAGAAGTCGCAGGGCAACCGCGTTCGCATAGAGGCAGTGCCGCCGATCCGCGGCCTGATTTTCGATCGCAAGGGCCGCGCGATTGCCCAGAACCTCCCCGCCTTTCAGCTCGAACTCGTCCCGGAACAGGTTCATGATATCGATGACACGCTCCAGCGGCTGGCCGCGCTCGGCCTGGTTGAAGCGACTGACATACCGATGTTCAAGAAACTCAGTCGCAGTGGCCCACGCTTTCAACCTGTAACACTGAAATTACGTATGACCGAGGACGAGATCGCGAGCTTCGCCGTACAGCGTCCCCGTTTTCCCGGCGTTGATTTTCGGCCGCGACTGGTGCGCCATTACCCCGACGGTCCGGCAATCGCGCACGCCGTCGGCTATGTCGGTGCGATAAGCACCAATGATCTGCAGCGTCTCGAGCCGGCGCGCTACGCCGGCACGTCGCACACCGGCAAGACCGGCGTCGAGAGCACCTTCGAATCCGATCTGCACGGCTACGCCGGCTATCAGCACCTGATCACCAATGCGCGGGGCCGCAAAGTGCCCAACAACTCCAGTGAGCTGCTGGACGCCTTGCCCAACGACCAGGCACCGAGCCCGGGCTCAAACGTGTATTTAAGTCTGGACCTGGACCTGCAGCTAACGGCAGTACGCGCGCTCGAAGGCCGGCGTGGTGCCGCGATCGCCATCGATCCCTGGAGTGGTGAGATCCTCGCCCTGGTAAGCGCGCCGTCGTTCGATCCCAACCAGTTCGCGGTTGGTATGACGACAAACCAATACGACGAGCTGCAAAACAATCCGGACCAGCCACTTTTTAATCGCGCCCTGCGCGGCGCGTATCCGCCGGGCTCCACGATCAAGCCGATGCTCGCGCTGGCCGCGCTGGAGACCGGCGCAACGAACCTGACACGTAAAACACTGTGCCGCGGGTATTTCATGTTGCCGAACTCCACGCACCGTTACCGCGACTGGAAGCCGGAGGGACACGGTTCCATGGACCTGAACGACGCGATCACGCAATCCTGCGACGTCTATTTTTACGAGATCAGTGGTGACCTCGGCATCAACAACATGCACGACTACCTGGATCGTTTTGGGCTGGGCAATAAGACCGGCATCGACATTGGCGGTGAACATGCCGGCCTGGTCCCGTCAACCGAGTGGAAGAGGACCGCGTTCCGCAATCGCGCCGACCAGCGCTGGTACGACGGCGAGACCGTGATTGCCTCAATTGGTCAGGGCTACATGCTGGCAACGCCGCTGCAGTTGGCGGAAGCAGCTGCCGCCTTGGCAACACGCGGTGTGCGTTACAAGCCGCACCTGATTGCCGCCGTTGAAGACCCCATAAGCGGTGAGCGCCGGCTGATCCCTCCACAACGGTTACCCGGGGTCGAGATCAGCAACGACTTCTACTGGGATGTTGTGCGTGAAGCGATGCACGACGTAATGCAGGGCGCGCGTGGAACAGCGCGCGCGGTTGGCAGGGGAGCCCCGTACACGATGGCCGGCAAGAGCGGGACGGCACAGGTGGTGTCTATCGCGCAGGACGAGGAATACGACGAGGAAGAACTCGAGGAACGGCAGCGTGATCATGCGCTTTTCATCGCGTTTGCGCCGCTCGAAAACCCGCGCATTGCGGTCGCCGTTGTCGTCGAAAATGGCAGCAGCGGCAGCTCGGTGGCGGCGCCGATTGCACGCGCGATGATGGATCAATACCTGGGATTCGGGACCAAAGTTGCTCAGCAATAATCACCAGCTACTGACATCGCGGGCGGCGCCGCTGTCAGACGTCGCGCGCCTGGTGCGACGATTGCACATCGACGGGCCGCTGCTCGGTGGCTTGCTCCTGATCTGCGGTTTTGGCCTGTTCATTCTTTACAGTGCGGTCGGCGAGAGCAATCGCCTGCTCATCAACCAGGCCATTCGACTGGGTGTCGCGTTTGGCGCCATGCTGGTCGTCGCGCAGATGTCGCCGGACTTTCTGCGACGCTGGACGCCGTGGGGATATGCAGCCGGCATTGTGCTGCTGGTGCTGGTGCTCACCATGGGAGAGGTCGGGCAAGGTGCGCGGCGCTGGCTTGATCTCGGCGTCCGTTTTCAGCCATCCGAGGCAATGAAGCTTGGCGTCCCGATGATGGCCGCCTGGTTCCTGCACCACCGCCAGATGCCACCGAAGTTCAGCCAGTTGCTCGTCATTGCCGTGTTAATCACCGTGCCGACGTTTCTGATTGCCAAACAGCCCGATCTCGGGACATCGCTATTGATCGCGGCCTCTGGGATTATCGTCATGGTGTTGGCCGGCATGTCATTTCGGCTGATTTTCGGCCTCGGCGTGCTCGCGGTACCGGGCGCGCTGGTGCTCTGGAATTTCATGCAGGACTATCAAAAGCAGCGCGTACTGACACTGCTGGACCCTGACAGCGACCCGCTGGGCGCCGGCTACAACATCATTCAATCGAAGATCGCGATCGGTTCCGGCGGGTTGTTCGGCAAGGGCTGGACGAACGGCTCGCAAGCGCACCTCGAGTTCCTGCCCGAACGCGACACCGACTTTATCTTCGCCGTTCTCGGTGAGGAGTTTGGGCTGCTGGGCGCGCTGACATTGCTGACCCTGTACATATTCGTCATTGGCCGCGGACTGTATATCGCCGCGCAGGCTCACG